>NZ_JBIQLE010000040.1:0-26340 GCF_044464525.1 Pusillimonas sp. | reverse complement strand
GCCTTGGCCGCCTAACCTCTACTTTTAACGACCGTTAAAAAAGGGAGGATTACCGCCCATTCGGTTACTCAATCGCACGCTCACGTTTCAGAATCGCTCCGCCATGCTATCAAAAAAACAGGAATTGGGTCGAAATCTTACTCTGATGCTAATTGGAGGGGCCGTTAATTACGGTGTTTATACCGGCTAGGTCATTTCTTTACTTTTGATTACCCGGTACACAGTAACGCCGTAAGCGTCGCCGGTATGGTGTTCAACTATCTTTCATCCCCTTTTTTTATGTACCGCTTTCCATCCACCTAAATAGCGCAGCTCGTCTTTCCTTTCTCATGGTACGAAATAAAATCCAGAATTAGGCCTATAGCCAGCAACAGAACAGCGACCGTTTCCAATGCCGCCGCTAAAATGGCCAGTGGGATACGACTAAGGTAACGAAATTCGATCCATTCGTAAAAGACGCGTATCGCGGCGACTAGGCCCGCCGTTACGAACAAAACACTTAAAACCAGTGAGTTCTCCTGCAATTTCGCCCTTCATCAGTCGCGTATAAGCTCGACGTAAAGGAAGGGAGATAGGCATGTACCGAAGCGCATAGCCAACCAGACGCTCCGTAACTGAAACGCTGTCTGTCAGCGTCAATGGCTATGGCTCCTGGACGCGTGGCGGTACACCCGGGCGTACGCACTTTACGAACACGCAGTTACTGGCACCATTCGTCCCGTGCACACCGAAACCGAGGGTACATACGGGTCACCCGCGCATAACGTGAGAGCTCCGTGATCGCGGTTATCCGGCCAGTAAATCGTCAAGGGAGAGACTGCTGCGTGAGTATGGCATCCGGGCTCGTCACAGTAGTTCCTACGAAATTGGATCAAAGTTCAACAGACAAATGTAGCTGCGGCATAACTCGGGGACGTCGAAAGGCGGAAAACAGAGGAAAACTCATGCCAAGCGCAAAAGCGCTCCAATCGCGGGGACATTCCCAAATGTGGCAATATGCCTACCAAAAAAGTCGACGTTGCACAACTAGATTGTCCCGACTCAGAGAGCCTTAAAAAGCTAGTCGCCGCTCGCGCGTCCGCGCGAATCGCCGTTTGTTTATAATCTTGCAATCCCAGGGAACAAGCAAGGTCTACTTCGCAGCGCCGAAGTAACAGGCCGTACCAGACCCAAGCCGTCTTTGATTATCTCCTCACTACCCTACATGCTTGAACACAAAGAAAACCCCTTGCTTTCCAACCTGCTTGTGGCGCTATATATTCTGCTGCCTATTACACTGCTTACAAGCCATTCGTTACCAAGCGGTGTGTTTTATGCATTGATCTTAACGAGCTTGATACTGCTTACTCAGACGCGCTTTGCGGGCGCGGGCGGACAGACTTATAGATACCGCTGGCTAATCGCCTGCTACGGTGTCCTATTTTTAGCTGTTGCGGCGTCTTCGGTGTACCACGGCCATTGGGCCGGCGCAAACAGCGAAGGAGCCCTCCGATTTTTCGTCGGATTGTGGGTGCTACTGTTAGCGCTTCCGCAACTTGGGAGGCAGCGATTACAAAGAGTTTGCTGGGGGATATATGGGGGTGGGGTCGTATCTACGATAATCATTGTATGGCTGGCGGCTGCTACTAGCAGCAGACCCGAGGCTCCCACTATTATTATTGTTTCCTACTCCAGCATCATGATGTTGCTGTGCGCACTTATCGTGTACTCGTTGAAGTGGCAGCTTAGTCGCTTTCCAGCTTGGGAACGCGTTTTCAAAATCGTATTGGCCTGCGCCGTTTTCATAGGGTTTCTTGCAGCACAAACACGAACGGGCCTGCTGGGCTTGCCCATATTTGTACTGCTGGGCATTGTGCTATTCGCCGGGAATGCCAAACCAGGCCGGGTGGTTGTGATATTGATGGTTGCTGCGGTGTTAGCCGTGGCAGCCGTTGCCAATACCGACGGCCTGCGCAACCGAATTGCGGAAGGCGTCCAGGAAATACAAACCTGCCAAGGTAGCAATGGCACACAATACAATTCCATGTGCATTCGCCTGCAAATGTGGCGAACCGCCATCCACGGCGGCATTAACCATCCTTGGTTCGGCTTGGGGAATGGCGGAATGTTCAACCAGTATATGCAAGACGTAGGGGTACCAAACGGGCTAGTTGCACAAGAGGTGGTGGATGAGCCCTTTGGCGAGCCCCATAGCGACCTATTGCTTATGTTCTTTGGCTTCGGCTTGCCGGGTGCGCTGGGGCTGCTGCTTGTTTATCTGGCGCCATGCTTCTACTTTGTACCCAGGCTGCTCAGTAAGGAAACGTCTGGGCAGGCAAAGGCGGCGGCCGCTATGGGGTTAGCGGTATGCCTAGGCTTTTTATGTTTTGGAATTACAGAAACCATGTTCCGACGCATGAATACGATCGGTTTTTATGTGGCACTGGTGGCGTGGCTAATGGTGCTTTCAGACCCACAAACGCCGAAAGCCAAGCCATTACGGCAAGGCACGCCCGGCCAAACTGGTCTATCGTAATTTGCGCCTTCCACCATAAATACACCACCGCTTTGCTTGCCCCCTGCCAGTTGTGCAGCTAATCATAGCGGTTACCCTGGGCACTCTCTTAGTTGAACAAGTCTACAATCCAGACATCGTTCCATCTTCGTTCCCATTATGAGTCGCACCGTACCCCACGCGCCGCAAACCATGCTGCTCCAAGCACCTGAATGGCACGCCTATGTCCAAGCTGGCCGCACCGCTTCGATCAATGCGAATCGTTTAAGTATTATGGAAGCAGCCGGCCTTTTTTTGGACCTTACCGGCCAGCCGGCCTCAAGCGAATTGGCTGCCGCAGGAAGGGCGCTGCTGGAAGCGCGCGATTTCAGCCTTTGGCGCGACAAGCTCCTCTCCGGCCAAGCCGTTAACAACACCGAAGAGCGCGCCGCCTGGCACACCATGCTGCGCGCGCCCGCGCCTGTGGAAGCGGTGGCTGCTGAACGCGAACGCATGAACGAGTTCGTGCGCAAAGCCGACTCCGAACGCCGCTGGCGCAATATCGTCCATATCGGCATAGGTGGCAGCGACTGGGGGGTGCGTCTTTCTGTGGGGGCTTTTGGCTATGCGGGCATGTGGCGCCAGGTGCGCTTTGCGGCCAGCATCGACGGCCATGCCATCGAAGGGGCTTTGGCGGGGCTTGACCCGCACGACACGCTTATTGTGCTGGCATCCAAATCGTTTACCACGGCCGAAACATTGGAAAACGGCAAGCGCGCTATCGAATGGCAGCGCAACGCCGGGGTGGCCGACCCGTTCGCGAACGTTATGGCGGTTACCGCCCACCCAGAGCTGGCCTTGGCCTGGGGCGCACGCGAAGAGCAGATATTCCGCCTGTGGGATTGGGTGGGCGGCCGGTTTTCGCTATGGTCGTCGGTGGGCCTTACCACGGCGCTGGCCGTGGGCCCGGACGTTCTGGCCGGCATGCATGCTGGCGCATCGGCCATGGACACGCACTTTGCCACCGCGCCATACGAAAGCAACGCCCCCATCCAAATGGCATTGGCGGGCCTGGTAAACCGCTGTGCGCTGGGCTATGCCTCGCTTAACATCGCGCCTTACGATTTCCGGCTGGCCAATTTGGTGCCCTACTTGCAGCAATTGGAAATGGAATCGCTGGGCAAGTCGGTAGACCTGGATGGCGACCCTGTTACCGTGCCCACCGGCCCTGCGGTATGGGGCATGCCGGGCACCGACGCCCAGCACACTTTCTTTCAATGGCTGCACCAAAGCAGCGATGGCGCGCCGGTAGACTTTATTGTCTGCCAAGAAGCCGGCCACCACTGGCCCGAGCACCACCGCAGCCTGCTGGCCAACTGCCTGGCCCAGCGCGAGGCGCTGCTGCAAGGCAAAACCTACGAAGAAGCGCTGCAAGAATGCCTGGCCGCCGGCACACCGCCCCAGAAAGCCCAGTGGCTGGCCAAGCACCGCGTCCACCCCGGCGGGCGGCCTTCTAACCTTATTGTCCTGCCCAAGCTAACCCCCTACACCCTGGGCGCCCTGCTGGCGCTGTACGAGCACAAGGTGTTCGTACAGGGGGTGGTATGGGGCATCAACCCGTTTGATCAGTGGGGGGTGGAATACGGCAAGGTGCTGGCAAAGGGCATTACCGAAGAGCTTGCAGGCGGGAAACCGAAGGATGGCGCAGAGCATGATGCGTCGACGGCTTATTGGGTGGACAGGTTTAGTGGGTAGGGGGTACGTCGAGTTTTCATGTCTACGCCACTTCTCCGCACCTTCACGGCCTGGCCGTCGAGGCCGAAACACTTGACAATCTACGCGAAGAAGTCCGAAGCGCGGTCAACGTTTTAATCGAGCTGAAAATCGGCTCGCACAGCGGTTCCATACACAGCTAAGTAAGGCCGGACTTTACCTTTCAAGACCAGCCAGTCGCTATGACATGAATGGTACTCTTGCTGTTCGAAACCGGAATAGCTCACCCGGCGTGGACCCGAACTGCTCCTTGAATGCTGCGGTAAAGGCTGAAGGGGTCTCGTAGCCGCTGGCCAGGGCAATATCGGTTACACGCTGCCCTTGCTCCAGCAATGGCAGGGCGGCAAGCAGGCGCAGCCTTTGGCGCCACTTGCGAAAACCCATGCCGGTTTCTTTTGTGAACAGGCGGCTTAATGTCTTGGTGGAAACGCCCAAGCGGTCGGCCCACTGGGCCAGGCTTTTTTGCGAATCGGGGTGCTTCTGCAGGTGCCGGCATATAGCCACCAGCCGTGCGTCTTTGGGCAGCGGCAGCATCAAGTCTGTGGTTGCGGCCAAGGCAAGCTGGTCAAGCAATACATTTGCCAGACGACCCTGCGCGCCGCTTTCTTCATACTCTTCGGGAAACTCGCTGAATGTGCGGATCAGCTCTCGAAGCAGCGGGCTAACCTCTAATACGCAACATTCAACCGCGGTGCGCAAACTGGCACTGGGTTCAATGTACAAGCTGCGTATCTGGGTATCGGCTGAACAATAGACGCGATGAGGGGTTCCGGCCGGAATCCACACCGCCCGGTGCGGCGGCGCTACGAACCTTCCTTTTGCTGTCCACACATCAAGCACGCCAGTGGCCGCATACGACAGTTGCACCCATGGGTGGCTGTGCCGGTGCTGGATCAACTGGTTGGATATGGCTTCGACATGCCCGTATACGGGCCGGGGCAAGCGAGCCAATTGGTCCAAAGCGGAAGTGGAGTTGCCTTTCATGCCGGCCGATGTCTCTTTGGCGATATTAATGGTAGTTTGAGCGTTAGCAGGATATCCAACAATACCTTAAGGTATGTTCTTTGTGTAAGCAATGCCTGTGTAATGTCGAAACTACGTCTATTGTTTGATAACTTCACCTTGCTGCTGTTCGCGGTGGTGGCGGCGGCCAGCCTGGCCCCGGCCCATGGGGTTGGGGCCGTCATATTTGAATGGATTACGGCGGCGGCAATTGCCTTGCTGTTTTTCCTGCATGGCGCGAAGCTTTCCCGGCAGGCGATTATTGCAGGGGCCATGCACTGGCGTTTGCACCTGCTGGTCTTTTCATGCACGTTTGTCATGTTCCCGCTATTGGGCTGGGGCCTGAAGCCGCTGCTACAGCCCTTGTTGGGGGCTTCGCTATACATCGGCGTGCTGTATTTATGCGCCCTGCCGGGCACCGTTCAATCGGCCATCGCCTTCACGTCAATTGCGCGCGGCAACATTCCCGCGGCGGTGTGCAGCGCTTCGGCTTCCAGCATTATCGGCATTGTCCTCACACCCATGTTGGTCGAGCTATTGCTAGACGCCGACGCAGGCGGCGCGATCTCAATGCTTGACGCCATTTACGGCATCAGCAAGCAACTGCTGCTGCCCTTTATCGCCGGCCATTTGTCGCGGCCCTGGATAGGCGCCTGGGTGGATCGCAACCAAAGCTGGCTGAAGAATGTGGACCAGGGCTCGATTCTTTTGGTGGTGTACACCGCCTTTAGCGCATCGGTAATAGGCGGGCTTTGGCATACGGTTCCGGTAAGCGCGCTACTGTGGCTGACGCTTGTATGCTGCGCACTGCTGGCCTTTGTGCTGGCGGCCACCACATGGCTGGCCCGCTTTTTCAAGTTCTCGCACGAAGATGAAATCACAATTGTGTTTTGCGGCTCGAAGAAAAGCATGGCCACCGGGGTGCCGATGGCGCAAGTGTTGTTTACGGGGGCCATGGCGGGGCCGGCCCTGCTGCCCTTGATGATTTTTCATCAGATTCAACTGATGGTGTGCGCCGTGCTGGCGCAGCGTTATCGGCTGCGGGGCGAGGCCCTGGCTACGCAAGCAGCGTCGTGATGGCGTTTCGCAAGAAGGTTGTGTCTTGGGCATTGGAAACCGGGTTTCCGGCGCGATGGCCCCATATAGAGGGGATGGCCGATAGCTTGCCCCGTTTCAGGTGCTCTAGTTCTAGCCGGTTGTCTACCACTGGAAAATAAAGATCGGTGTCGCCGGGCAATAACAGGGTGTCCGCCTCGATCGCTTGCAGGGCACGCTCAAAGTTGCCTTGAAACCGGGTATTTGCGCTGATGTCGGCGGTTTGCCATGTACGTATGTGCGCCAGCAGGTTTTCTGGGTGACGCCTCAAGAAGCCTTCTTCCCAATACCTGACAAGGAAGTCTTCCAGCGAATGATAGCCAAGGGTGCGCCAGGCCTCGTTACGATAGAAGGCCTGGGAAAGCGCCCACCCCGCATAGATTCGGCCCACAGCCCTTAATGCGCGCTCGTGGTCGTGCTGTGCCACCGAGTGCAAGGCGGTTTTGACACCCTCTAGGAAAACGAAGTTGTGCGGCGAGACGCGCGCGGCGCCGCAAATTACCGCAAGCCGTTCGACCATTTGCGGGTAAAGGCAGGCCCATTGATAAGCCTGCATGCCCCCCATGGACCAGCCGCATGCCAGCGCGAGCTTTTCTATGCCCAAGCCTTCCGACAAAAGCCTGTATTGCGCCGCCACGTTGTCGTAGATGGTGAAGTGCGGCCACCGGCCCAGATGCCTGAACGAGCAGTTGCTTGGCGAGGGCGAAACCCCATTGCCGAACATATCGGGAATAACGACAAAGTATTTGTCGGCATCGAACACACCATCGGCGCCCAGCATCCACTCCAGCTCTTGATGCTGGGCGCCAAAAGGCGTGTTGAGCAGTACTACGTTCGACTTGTCTTGCCGCATCTGGCCGTAGGTTTTGTAGGCCAGTGTCAAACCCGGAAAAACCACCCCCGATTGCAGCTGGAAATTACCTAAATCAAAAATCTCGGTGTTGTTCATAGTATCGGGGGATGTTTCCTGGCTGATATTTACGATTTACGGCAAACGGGCTTCTTCGGCACTGATGCGTTCGCAAATGGCTTTGAGGGCTTCCAGTTTGGCCGGTGGCAAGCCCATGATGGGCCTTCTGGCCAGGCCGGCGTCCCGGCCCACCAGCCTCATGGCCTCTTTGATGACAACCGGAAAAGATCCGAACGCCCACGCAGCCCTTAACGGAGCCAGTATGTCGTTAATTCGGGTGGCCTCTTCCCAATTGTTTTGTTGAATGGCGTTGTATTGCGCCACCACCAGCTTGGGAAACGCATTGGCGGCCGGCGAGATGGTTCCGTGCCCCCCGTGCATCATCAAACTCTGAAAGATGGTATCGCGGCCGGAAAACACCAAGGCCTTGCGGTCGGTGACCAGCATATATTCAATGGCTTGTGTCAGGTCGCCGCTTGAATCCTTCATGCCGACAATATTGTCCAATTCCATGCAGCGCTTCAAGGTCTGGGGCAGCACATTGACGCTGGTGCGCGGAGGGTTGTTGTACAGCATGACCGGAAGCTTGGTGGCCGACGCTACCGCCTTGTAATGCTCTACAAGTTCGTCTTGAGTGGGCTGGGCAAAGAACGGGGTAATGACCAGGGCCAGGTCGACACCAATAGACTCGGCAGCCTGCGTAAGCTTCTTGGCTCCGCTTGTTGTAATGGCCCCCGTGCCAGCATAGATGGGCACGCGGCCGTTGACGGCTTCGGCAGTTACTTCCAGCAAGCGCACATGCTCATCGTATTCAAGCGAGAAAAACTCGCCCTGGCTACCCGCCACCGACACGCCATGAACGCCGTTTGAAATGTAGTCTTCGATAAGGCTCTTCAGCCGGCCCTCGTCGAATTTTTCATCGGCGGTAAACGGTGTGGCGACAGCGGGAACAACTCCCACAAAACTTGCGGTTTGCATCTGGTTTTCTCCTTGTGATTTTAAATTCCAAGATATCTTTCTGCCAATTTGGCGTCGGCCTTAAGCGCCTCAGAGCAGCCCGACCACACCACCCGCCCTTTTTCGAGTATGTAGTGGCGGTCGGCAATTCGGGCCAAGGCGTCGACATTCTTGTCGATGACCAATATCGACTGCCCTGCCGCTTTAAGCCGGCTAAGGCAGCTCCAGATTTCTTCCCGAATGATGGGGGCAAGGCCTTCGGTGGCCTCGTCAAGAATCAGCAGACGGGGGTTGGTCATCAGCGCACGGCCGATCACCATCATTTGCTGCTCGCCGCCCGACAGCAGAATGGCCGGGTTATTCAAGCGCTCTTGCAGCCTGGGAAACATCGCCAGGATACGATCCAGGGTCCAGGGCTCTGAGTTATTGGAGCGGTTGGACGCCGCCGCGATCAGGTTTTCTCGTACCGTAAGGTTGGGAAACACCTGGCGCCCCTCGGGCACCAGACCCAGCCCGCGCTTGGCGATGCGAAACGCCGGCAGGCCGTTGATGCGTTCCCCGTCCAGATGGATGTCGCCGGCGGTGGGTTTCAGGATGCCCATCACCGATGAAACGGTTGTTGTCTTGCCCATGCCGTTACGGCCAAGCAAGGTCACGACTTCGCTCTTGTTTATTTCAAGGCTTACATCAAACAAGACTTGGCTTTGCCCGTATCCGCCCTGCAAACCGCTGACCGTCAGCATTGTGCTTCCTCCTCGCCTAGATAGGCTTTGCGCACCTCGGGATTCAGCCGTATGGCCTCGGCGTCGCCGCTGGCAATGCATGCGCCCGTTACCAGCACGATGATCCGGTCGGCCAGCTTGAAAACGGCGTCCATGTCGTGCTCGATAAGCACGATGGAAATACGACCCTTAAGCGAAAGCAAAAGGGTAATCATCTTCTCGGACTCTTCTACGCCCATGCCGGCCATGGGTTCGTCCAACAATAAAAGACGCGGCTTTCCGGCCAGTGCGATGGCTATTTCCAGGGCCCGCTTCTCTCCGTGAGAAAGGCTGGACACCAATACGTTGGCCCGGGAAGCAAGCCCCACTTCGTTTAAATAGCCCAGGGCCGGTTCCACCAACCGGGTGTCAGTGCTGGCGTCTTGCCAGAAACGAAAGCTGTGGCCAAGCTGTGCCTGCACCGCAAGGATGACGTTCTGCAACGCGGTGAAGTCGGCAAATACGCTGGTAATCTGAAATGAACGGCCAAAGCCAAGGCCGGCGCGCTGGTGTACCGATAAGCAGGTAACGTCCTGGCCCAAGAACAGAATTTGTCCGGAATTGGGCTGCAATTCGCCCGACAGCTGCGCAAGCAATGTGGTTTTACCCGCGCCATTGGGCCCGATAATCGCACAGAGCTCCCCCGGGGCCAGGTCAAAACTGAAGTTGTCGGTTGCAACGATGCCGTCGTAATGCTTGACAAGGTTCCTGGCGGATAGAATCGGATCAGGCATGGATTTTTCTCCTTCTTAGCAGCCCAAGGCCCCATCTTTTCTTGTTCGGCTCTTGCTGGCGGTTTACGAACAAGGAGCCGAAGATTCCACGCTTGGTGTACAAGACAATAAGCAGCAACAAAACACCCAATGGCAATTGCCAGTGCTGTGTGTACCGGGAAAGCTCGGCCTCGAGGAACAGCAGCACTACAGCGCCCAGCAAGGGGCCGAACAGCGTGCCTATGCCGCCCAAAATAACAATAATCAGCAGCTCGGAAGAGCGTGTCCAATGGACAATGGCCGGCGACACGAACAGGTTCTGGTTGGCCAGAAGAAACCCGGCAATGCCGCAAATAACGCCTGAGATCACGAACGCGGTCAAGCGGTATCGAAACACCGGGATGCCCACCGCGAGCACACGCCGTTCATTGATCTTTGCTCCCCTAAGAACCATGCCGAAGCGAGAGCTGACCACCCTGTTCAGAAAGAAAAGGGTTCCCACCAGAATGGCGAACACCACGTAGTACAGGGTGAACGTATCGCCGATATCCAGAACGGGAAACTGGCTTGAGCCATAAACCGTCATTCCATCTTCGCCGCCATACGTGTCCAGGCTGGTTCCAAGGAAATAAAACATCTGCCCGAAGCCCAGGGTGATCATCAAGAAATGCAAGCCTGTGGTGCGCAGGCAGATCAAGCCGATCAGGAACGCGATGGCTGCTGAGGCGCCGATGGCGACACCCAAGTGGATGAAGCCGTTGTCGATTCCATGATAGGCAAGAATGCCGACGGCGTACGCCCCTATTCCAAGAAAGGCAGCGTGCCCAAAACTGACCAGGCCGCCATAGCCCAGCACAAAATCGAGGCTGACGGCGGCAAGCCCCAGAATCATCATGCGGATCGCAATATCCATGAAATAGGATGCGTCCATTGAATGCGCCACCGCCGGCAGTATCGCGAAACCGAGCAAGGTTATAAAAATAACTACGTTACGTAAGTTCATTGTCGTCACCGCTATCTCAGTCGTGGGGGGAACAGACCGCGAGGCCGGAAGAAAAGCACGGCAGCCATGGTTACGTAGATTAATATTGACGCAATGGCCGGCCCCGCCGTCTGCGCGCCGGCTTGCGGCAACACCCATTCCAGTATCGGGCCAAGGAAGATACGGCCAAACGTGTCAACGGCTCCGATCAGCAGGGCCCCGATAAATGCGCCGCGTACCGACCCAAGCCCCCCTATCACGATCACCACGAATGACAAGATAAGCACCTTGTCTCCCATGTTCGGCTCGACGGACGCGGTCGGCCCCGACATGACGCCCGCCAAGGCGGCAAGAACCGCCCCCAAACCGAACACAACTGTGTACAGAAGTTGGATGTTGACGCCCAGCGCACCAATCATCACCCGGTTGCTGGCCCCCGCCCGTATCAAAATCCCCAGGCGGGTACGGCTGATCAATAGGTACAGAAGCCCCGCCGCCACTAGCCCGACCACGACGATTGCCAGGCGGATTGTCGGGTAAGGAGCGCCGGGAAGTATCTCGACCTGCCCCTGCAGGAACTCGGGCAGCCGCGAACTTATGGCTGCCGGCCCCCAGATGATGCGTGTGAGCTCGTTGAATATCAGCAATACGGCAAACGTCGCTAATACCTGGTCAAGGTGAGTGCGATGGTATAGGGCTCGAAACACGACGATTTCGATGATGATCCCCAATACCAAGGCGCCCACCAAGGCTGCGACGATGGCCAGCATGAACGAGTCGGTTTGTTGAAATACCGTGGCAGATATGTAAGCCCCTGCCATGTACATGGATGCATGAGCCAGGTTGATCAGGTTCATGATTCCAATGACCAACGTCAGCCCGGCGGCAAGCAAGAACAGCGTTACACCCAGCTGGACGCCGTTCAAGAGCTGCTCAAGAAAAATTAGCGGTTGCATTTGTCCCCCACCGTCAGTCGCCGTTTCAGCCGTTCTTGCACTGTTCGTAGTAAGCGTCTTTGTGCTTGGGCATCACCGTGTCGATGGTCCGGCGGGCATACTTTCCGTCCTCACCTTTCTCGACCTTGAACACGTAATAGTTCTGGATGGGGAAGTTGTTGACGTTGAACTCGAACGGGCCGCGCACCGATTCAAAATCGGCTTTTTTGATTGCCGCCAGCAACGCCTTCTTGTCGGAGAGGTTGCCGTTGACCTGCTCTACACCGCTGGCGATCAAGCCGATGGCATCATACGAAGCGGCGGCGTAGTCAGATGGCATGTAGCCATACTCGGCCTGGAAGGCTTCGACGAACTTCTGGTTTGCCGGGAACGGCAGGTCGGGCGACCAGAACCCGCTGTCCAGCACCCCTTCAGCCGCCTCGCCCAATGCGGGCAGAGTCGTTTCGTTGGCGGTAAACGAAGTGTACAAAGGCACTTCGAGCCCAGCCTGGCGATACTGATTCAAGACTTGCACGCCCAAGCCGCCGGGATAGAACATAAAGACCGCTGCGGGTTTTGCGGCGCGAATCTGGGTGAACTCGGGCTGATAGTCGGACTGGTCAAGCTTGGTATAGACCTCATTGACAATTTCGCCCTTGTAGTACCTTTTGAACCCGTTCAACATGTCTTTGCCGGCCGCGTAATTAGGCGCCATCAAGTACACGTTGGGCACTTTCTGCTCTTGCAGGTACTGGCCCATGGCTTCAGGCGACTGGTCGTTCTGCCAAGCGGTAGAGAAAAAATACGGCGAACACATTTTGCCGGCGATCTGCGAGGGGCCCGCGCTTGCGCTGACGAAGATCGTTTCGTCGCGCACGATGGGTTGATACATCGCCATCATGACGTTGGAGAAGATCACGCCGGACAAAAAATCGACGTTGTCCCGCTTCATCATCGTCTCGGCAAGCTGCTTGCCCACGTCGGGCTTCAGTTGGTCGTCGCCGAAAATAATCTCCACCTCTTTGCCGGCGAACTTTCCGTCTTTCATCTTCAAGGCCAGCCGTGCACCGTCTTGCATGTGCTTGCCCATAACGCCGGCGGGCCCGGACAATGTGGTAATGAAACCGATTTTGACTTTTTCCGCGGCGAAGGCGGTGGTGGATAAGGCGGCGACAAGCAAGCCGCTAAGGGCAAGTTTCACTTTCATATGATCTCCTTTGTGGTGGACTTTCTTTTTTAGATTTCTTTGGACGAACTTAGAGCCGCTAAAATGCGGTCTGGTGTGAAGGGTTGATGCATCGCAGTCACATTGAAAGGCTTTAATGCATCGTTGACTGCAACCCAAACAGCGCCGATGGCGCCGATTAACCCGGCCTCTCCGATGCCTTTTGCCCCAAGCTGCGTTGAACGTTCTTTGCTTTCAATATGGCTGACATGGATATCAGGCATTTCGCTGGCCATGGGAACCAGGTACTCGGCCATGGTGCCGTTCATGAGGTTGCCGTTTTCGCTATAGATGCACTCTTCGTACAGGGTGGCGCCCAGGCCTTGCACCACGCCGCCGCGAACCTGCTCGTCAACCAGCAGCGGGTTGATCACCCGGCCACAGTCGTCAACCGCCCAGTGTCCCAGCAGCTTGATGACGCCGGTTTCTGGATCAAGCTCGAGATAGCAGCCCTGTATGCCGTTGGCCATGTAATAAAGCTGGTCGTTGGCGACGTGGCTTCCGGTTGTCTGTAGCTGGGGAACGAAGTCTTTTGGCAGGGTGTCTTGCCGGAAGTAGCCGACGCGGGCGGCTTCGGCAATGGATATCACCGGCTCGAGCGTGTCGCTTTTTACGATGTCTCCGTTGTGCGTATCGAGGCTGGTGGCCGCGATGCCGGTAATTGCAGTGCCGATATCCAGAATGTTTTTCTTCATCTGCAAGGCGGCCTTGAGCGTGGCCTCGCCGCCCACAGCCATGCCGCGCGAGCCCCACGCGCCTCCGCCATAAGGCGTGGCGCGGCTATCGCCTGACACCATTTCAATCATCGAAATGTCTATGCCGACGCCGGTGGCGACAATCTGGGCCAGGCCTGTCAGCGTGCCTTGGCCCTGGTCGGTGGTGCTGGTGATACAACGGATCGCCCCCGAAGGTTCCAGCTTCAGCATGCAGGCATCTTGGACAGATATTTCGGCCGTTGTGGGGCCGTAATACGGGGGACCGTATGATGTCTGCTCTACAAAAGAGGCAACGCCGATTCCACGATAGATTCCCTGCTCGCGCAACGCCGCCTGCTCGCTACGCAGTTGGGCGTAGTTCATGTTGGTGACGAGCTTTTCCATGCATTGCTCGAACGAGACCGTGTCCAGCCGCGCCCCGCCCGGCGTAACACAGGGAAGCGATGAAATGGGCCTGAAGTTTGAGCGTTTGAATTCGACTGGATCGACTTGCAGCTTGTGCGCGGCCAGATCCATCAAGACTTCGGTGACCGTGCAAGCCAGCGGCATGCCAACGCCACGATACATGCCGATCAGGTTCTTGTTGACGTAGACGCTTCGGGTTCTGGCCTTATAGCTATCGAAATCGTATGGCGCGCCGGCCATGTTGGTCAGCATCATGCCTTCTGCAATGTTGTAGCGAAGAGGCATGCCGAACGCGCCGATTGCCGCCAGGTCGTCCACTTCCATCGCAGTTATCTTGCCCTGAGCCGACACAGCGATACGTGCCTTGACGGTGTGCTCGCGGGCGTGCGCATCGCTTAGGAAGGATTCGATTCGATCCGCACAGAACCGGATGGGCCGGGCCATGAGCTTGCTAATGGCCGCCACCGCCAGTTCTTCGCCATAAGTATTGATCTTCAAACCAAAGCCGCCGCCAATATCAGGTGCGATGACTCTTACCTTATGCTCGGGAATGTCCAGATGCTTGCTGAAGACAGCTTGCATCTGCGCCGGTGATTGGTGCGAGTGGTAGACGGTAAGGTATTGCTGACTGGGATCGAAATCGGCCAGCACGCCGCGGGGCTCAAGCGTGACGCCGGTTTGCCGTTCAAACCGGAACTCGTGCTCTATGATGGTTGCGGCTTTTTCAAATTCTGCTTCCGGGTCGCCTGCATGGGTGATGGCCTCGAAGGCCAGGTTGTCGCCCAGCTCGGGGTGAATAACATATGCATCGTCTGCAATAGCGGAAGCGGCGTCGCTGACTGCGGGCAAGGCATCCCAGTCTATCGCTACAAGCTCGGCGGCATCTTCTGCCTGGGCGCGCGTCTGGGCAACCACGGCAACAACAGGCTGCCCTTGCCACACGGCACGATCGACCGCCATAGGGTATTGCGGCGCCGATTTATGTCCTTGGCGATTTGCGGCAACGGCGATAAACGGCTTGCAGCATTCGGCCAGTTCGGCGCCGACGAGTATACGTGCGACTCCGGGCGCAGCCTGCGCTTGGCGGGTATCGATACTGACAATCCTGGCATGTGCGTAGGGGCTTCGCACGAACGCCAGATGAAGCATGCGCGGCACGGTGATGTCTGCCAGATACTGCCCTCGGCCATGTAGCAGACGCTCAATTCCTACGCGCGGCGTTGCCTTTCCGACCTGTGATCCGAATTTGTCCAGCGTTGTATGTGGTGTATCGATAAGATTCACGACTCGTCTCCCCTTCCGGCCAGCCTATGATTCATCACCGCTTCCACAGAGTCGATGATCGCTTCGTAGCCGGTGCACCGACAGAAATTCCCTGACATGAACTCGCGTATCTCTTGCCGGCTAAGGCGCTGCTGCGAGCTGAGCAGCTCGTTGGCCGTAAGAAGCATTCCCGAAGTACAGAACCCGCACTGTGCGGCGTTGCGTTGGATGAACTCTTGTTGAAGCTCGCGCAGGACGCCGCGCTCGGACGCCCCTTCGATGGTTTCAACCTCTTTTCCATCAGCTTGGGCGGCCAGTACCAGGCAGCCCCGCACAACCGAACCGTCCAGCAATATTGAGCAGCTTCCGCATACCCCGTGCTCACAACCGGTGTGCGTGCCTGTGAGGCCCATTTCGTCTCGTACGAAATCTGCCAGGTGCTGCCGGGCTTTAACCGACCGGCGAACCACGTCTCCGTTGATGTGGGTTTCTATTTCGACCTCGAATTGGGTCTGTGCGCTTACACTTTGCGTCATTTCGCCCCCTGCTTGTTCAGCTGCTCAATCACTCTTCTGGTTAAAACAACGGCCCATCTTTCTTTGGTCGCCGCCGCGCAGCCCGGCGAATCACTGGCCTGTATGTCCGCCAGAACAGCCTCTTCCAGGCCGGCCAAGGTGCTTACAGGCAAAGTGGCTCCATCTAGAAACCTGGACATGTTTTTGGCGATTTGCGCCTGATCGACACAACCGAAATAGACGACTCGAGGCTTATGAATGGCGTTGGCTTCATTGACGAATGCGGTGATGACCAACCCTGCCTGCGCAAAGTCTCCCGCTCGGCGGCTCAACTCGAGAATCAAGGAAAAATCCGGACGCGGCTCGACGGGAAACCGAATCTCGGCGATGAGTTCTCCGGGCTGCAATGCGGTCTCGAGAAAACCCAGGAAAAAGTCTTCCGCGGGTACATGCCGCCGTCCATCCGGCCCCACGACCACAACGGTGCCGCCCATGGCAATGGTGCAGGCGGGAAGCTCGGCCGCGGGGTCCGCATAGGCCAGGCTGCCGCCGAATGTGCCCCTGTTTCGTATGCCGACGTGTCCAACGTACTGGATGGCATCGTGCAAAAGAGGTAAATGCGTTTTGATTATTTCCGAGTTAAGAACCTCGACATGCCGGGTCAGGGCCCCGATTTTCACCTCGCCGCCGTCCGGCGCAAGGTCGATTCCCTTTAATTCGTCCAGCCCGCCAATATCCACCACCCATTCCGGATAGGAAATTCGCATGCTCAAGCCGGCCAAAAGGCTTTGGCCTCCGGCGATAGGGACAGCCATCTCGGCGTGCCGGGATAAAGTCGCTATTGCAGCATCGAGCGAGGCCGGCTTCACATACTGAAAATTCGGAAACTTCATCTAATTTGCTCCCCCATTCACTGCGTTTAATTGTTCTGGTGACCTGCAATGTCCAGTGGATAGTAGGGGATAGGTATAGCCCCGGCAAATACTAAAATCTGATGGCATGATAATCAGGGTTTATTAACAACATTAATTTTCATTCTACTTGATAACGTGCAGCTATCAAGCGATTAGGTTTTCGTATTTGATAGTCGGTAATCCGCTCCCTATACTCCCATCGAAATCCAGTGTTTTCTGGGTCTTATTAACACTACGAATTTATTAAGAGAGGGAGTCATGGCCAAGCTGCGTCATATTGCAATAATGGTTCCAAACCCGGAAGAAACAGCAAAATTTTTTATCAACACATTTGGAATGGAGCAGGTTGGAACCACGGAAAGCCCCTTATCCACCGGCGTATTTTTATCCGACGGAACCATCAACTTGGCTGTTCTTAACTTCAAGAACGACGAAGCTGCTGGCGTACCCGGCGGCAAAGACATGGTGTGTATTAACCATATGGGCTTCTGGGTGGACGACCTGGATGATATAGACAAGCAAATCAAGGATAACGGGGGCGATTTAATGCTCGGCCTGCCCGATGACCCGGAAGACCGAAAAGAGCTGTTCTACGAGGTTAAGTACAAGACGCCCGACGGCATTATTGTTGATGTCAGTGCAAATGGCTGGATAGGCGCTTCGCTGTAATAGCCGATGGTTTCACAGCCCCCAAGCCCGGACGAGACATTAATATCCCGTTTAGAAGATGAGCTATGTGGGTCCGGCTTGGTCAGGCCGGACCCGACGGTTTTTCATGGCGCGGACGTATTTGCCATGGAAATCCGGCGCATCTTCTTTGCCAACTGGACGCTGCTGGATTATGCAGACAGGTTCTCGGACGATGGTAATTGCCGACTGTACGAAGTTGCCATGCGCAGCCTTGTCGTGGTGCGTAACAATGCAAGGCAATTCCATTGTGTGCGCAACCGATGCTTGCATGCTGCGTACCCAGTTCTGCTCGAAGATAAGGTCGATACAGGCGATAAGCTTACCTGCACCTATCACGGCTGGCAGTACTCGTTGGATGGCAAGTTACTTTACGCACCACATTTGAATTCCGGCCCCAGCGCCGATGTTGGCCTTACACGCTATGGCGTTGAACTACATGACGGCTTGCTGTATTTGGCGCCAATTTCAGATTCCCTGACCAGAAGCCCGGAAGAATTCTTGGTTCGTTCGCAAAATACGAACGCGCCGCCAGAATTTCATGTTGAGCAGTTCAGCATAGAGGCCAATTGGAAGAAGCTGGCGTGGATTCTTAACGAGAGCGTACAGGCAGCGTTCAATCTGCGTAGCACCGATATCCAAACCTACGGGGCTCTTAACTTATATATAAGCTATGGCGAAGGGTCGGCGATTATTCGCTTGATTCCTTTTGCAAACAAGCGCACTAAATTAACCATTACACAAACACAGCCATTAAACCGCCCCAGCGCCCCATCGCAAGCGTCAAGCAAGCTTGAACATTACCTGCGCGCAGCGATTAAAGACGAAGCCTTATCAATAAAGGCTGATCAGGAAACGGCTCTGGCGGAATTTCATAAATGGTATTTGGCGACGATTACGTCGTGTACACCGAAGGAGATCAACGAATGAATATGACTGGCGAACAGCTTATTCCCAAAGAAAGAAAAGTAGTGTGGGAGCATTTGAACGACCCTGAAACGCTGCAAGCGTGCATCATGGGCTGTGAGTCAATAGAAGAAACCGGCGAGAACCAATATGACATTGTGCTGTTCGCCTCAGTCGGCCCATTGAAAGCACGTTTCAAAGGACAGCTCGAGGTTTCCGACATACAAGCGCCCAGCTCATATCGGCTTTCGTTCAGCGGTTCGGGTGGCGCTATCGGTTTCGGAAAAGGCACTGCACTGGTTTCACTTACCGAGCAAGGCAACGACACCTTGCTTCAATACGAGAGCAGTACACAGGTCGAGGGCAAGCTTGCTCAGATTGGTTCGCGCCTTATAGACGCCGCCGCCCGCAAGATCGCGAACGATTTCTTTGCAAAGTTTCAGAACCTGCTGTGCAACGACGAGCCGGTGGCTGCAAAGCCATAAGGCCCGGGGACAACACCACTAGCGCAAAGTGCCAACGATAGATAGAGTAATAGACCGCGATATCCCGAATGAACCGGCCGCGGCAGACCACTTGCACAGGCGGAGCGCGGCGCATGCACCGTTCGTGGCACCGCACATGCACTTGGCGGAGCGCAGCGTATGCACCGGTCGCGGCCCCCATATGTCAACTTTATGGAATAGCGGCATAACTCAAGGAATTCTTGGCTCATGGTTATCCGGCAATTGGTCTACTTGGTCGCGCTGGCGCGAGAGAAGCACTTCGGTAGAGCGGCCGAAGCTTGCCATGTCTCGCAGCCTGGGCTTTCAACAGCGCTGCGGCAGCTTGAAGAAGAGCTCGAAGTTCCAATTATCTTAAGAACACAGCGCTTCAAAGGCTTTACGCCGCAGGGCGAAATCGTGCTTAGTTTTGCACGCAGGGTTCTTGCAGAAAGCGCAACCATGCGTCAACAGCTTTTGGCCGGCACCAAGGCGCTTGAAGGCAAACTTACCATTGGCGTGGTGCCTTCGGTTATGCCCATGCTGCCCCTGCTAACCGGGCCATTGTGCAAAAGCTCGCCAAACATCTCGATCGAAGCGCTATCAATGCCCGAAAGCGAGATCGAACGCATGCTGGTCGAATTCGAACTTGATATCGGCTTCACCCTTTTAAACAGGGTTTCGTTGCCCAACCTTCGAACGACACAACCGCTGTATTACGAAAGCTACGTCTTCCTTACGCCCAATGACGGCGCCTATGCAAATTTCACGTCAATATCCTGGAAAGAGGCGGCAAACAACCCTTTGGCTTTACTGAAGGACACCATCCACACCCGCCAGGCAATAAATCGCGAGTTTGCCGCCGTCAATTGCGATCCCACCCCGCAAGTAGAGACCGACTCCATACTTAGCTTGTGTTCGCACGTGTGCTCAGGAAATTGGTCAACCATTCTGCCCAAAAGCTATTTGCACCCTTTTGGACCACCGCAGGGAACCGTCGCCCTAACACTTAAAGACTCAAAAGAGGTAGAGCCAGTAGGCCTGATCATGCTCGACCGCCAGCCTTTGCCGCCCGTGATCCAGGCGATGATCGATGTATCGCAAGACCAGCATGTTCTGACAGAGCTGCGCAAACTGAACGAGGTTCCCGCCCACGAGTACAGAAATTCGTTTTCCAAGGATTACGTTCGTGCCTAACCACATGCACCTTATGAAACGCTCCCTCACCACCACAACGGGGCAGAACTGGCAACAGGCGCTTCGCCACGCCGGGGGCCGCGCCAAAGCGGCCCTGGATACCGGACAATATCAGGGCGAAAGCCTCAATTTCGAATCGCCAGGGGCTTTCTTCAGCCAGCTAACCGAGCGGCGCTGGCAAATGATTCGGGTAATGATGGGTGTCGGCACGGTGGGCGTGCGCGAGCTGGCTCGTCGCCTCGAGCGCGACGTAAAGCGTGTCCACGAAGGCGCCCAAGCTCTTGTTGCGCTTGGCCTGCTTGAAAAATTGGAAAGCGGCGCGTTGCAATGTCCATTCGACGATATCCATGTAGACATGCATTTAACGGCCGAGCTTGCGGTGGCGTAATTTTCGACACAGAAAATTGCCACTGCAATAGAATGAGTGTCCGGGCGACCGCCCAGAATCCGGCACACCGCCGTCGTCGACAAGGAAGCATTTTCGCATGAGCGACGCCCCCAACTTTTCCGATGCGCACGAAACCTTCGTTCACGTACGGATCTTCATCGGCATGATCCTGGGCATCAGCGTAGCGCGGCTGGTTACGGGTTTGACTCGCTTTATTCAACACCCCGGGCATGAACGGCCATACCCGGTGCATATCGCATGGGTGGCGTTTGTACTGCTGTTTATCGCGCACTTCTGGTGGTTCGAGTTTGCGCTATTCAAGATACAAAGCTGGTCGTTCGCCACGTATTTCTTTCTTCTTGTCTATGCCGGCATTTTTGCTGTGATAGCGGCGTTGCTGTTCCCTGACCGCATTGATGAATACAACGGGTTTCGCGGCTATTTTCTGGCCCGGCGGCGCTGGCTCTATAGCGCCCTGCTGTTCTTGTTCTTGGCCGACGTGGTCGACACCCTTCTTAAGGGCCCCGAATATTACGCCACGTATTACAACTGGGATTACCCGCTGCGGCAGGGGGTATTTATTATCGGTACAAGCCTGGCGCTGTTCGTTAAATCAGAAAACTACCAGAAAGCGCTGGCGTACTTCATGCTGCTTTTTCAGATGGGATGGATTATTGCCCTGTTCGGGGTCTTGCATTAAAGGCCGCCCCCCTGCCCCGCATTTATGTCTGCATCGCTTCCACGGCCGGGTAGAACTCTCTATTTTCTTTTTGCAAGCGCTCGTACACCGTCCGCAGAACGGTATTGGCGGCTTGTTTGAAGCCATCGGGGTCGTTGCGCAAAGAGGCGACAGCGCTCCAGCGGCGAGAGAAGGCGATGTAGGCGTTTGCGATGCCGGTCATTTCCTCTTGATAGGCTTTCCCCATGTCGGCTATCTTCGGGTCGGGCGAATTTTGAACGGCCGGATACAAAATGCGGTCTTCAACGGCCAAGTGGCGGTTCACCAGCGAACTTAGTTCAGTCATGCGCTGCGCAATCGCGGCGGCATTGGCGCTGACCCCGGCGTGCGACAAACGCCGCAGCTCGTTAATGCCTTCCAGAATTTCGGCGTGCTGAGTCTTGAAGCGCAAGATATCCATGAGACCTCCCCGTGGCAACTAATAATGTGACAATTGAACACTTAAGATACATTTTATAGTGATCTTAACAGTTGTCTATGTCTAGTAAGGCCCTTCTGACTCTATGGGGGTTGGAGGTTCCACGCTTTAGCTTGCCAAATGCGTATTTCTCACACTTGTCCTCAGTACTCCAAAACGCATAATGACAGTTAACTACACACCGCTATCATAAGCCTTGTTGCATAGCGGAACTGCTCACTATACAATGATAAAGACATTTCGACATAAAGGCCTTGAAGCTTTTTTTAAGGCAGGATCGCAAGCGGGTATTCAACCTGCCCACGCTTCGCGACTTACAACTCAGCTTACAGCTCTGAATTCAGCCATCCAGCCGGAAGATATGAATGCGCCTGGTTGGAGGCTACATAAACTGTCGGGAAAAAATACGAAAGGACGAGCAGTTGAAGGGCATTGGTCAGTCACAGTCAGCGCTAACTGGCGATTGACTTTTTTCTTTGAAGGCGGCGACGCCACCTTGGTCGACTATCAAGACTATCACTAGGAGATATATATGCGCATGCAGAACCCTGCACATCCGGGGATCGTTTTGCGCGAGTACCTCGGCGAACTTACTGTCACAGAGGCTGCGGCGAAGCTGGCCGTAACGCGCGCCGCGCTGTCGCGCATACTTAATGGCTCAGCCGGCATTTCTGCAGAAATGGCATTGCGCCTTCGCGACGCTTTGGGCACCAGTGCCCAGATGTGGCTCAACATGCAGGCGCAGTACGATTTATGGCAAGCGGAAAACAAGCCCGATCGGCCGGTCATCGCGCCGATTCATGAGACCGCTATGCGAGCTTGGCTGCTTGACGAAGTCGCCCCCACGTACGACGCCACCGAAGCCGATCCCGCGCGGGTAGTAACACAACAAGCAGTAAAAGAAGCCCTCGCCGCTGAACACAAGAAAACCAACAAAATACGCTAATGGCTGTCTGCACTATTGCCTTCAA
Organism: Pusillimonas sp.; assembly: GCF_044464525.1. Classification (NCBI taxonomy): domain Bacteria; kingdom Pseudomonadati; phylum Pseudomonadota; class Betaproteobacteria; order Burkholderiales; family Alcaligenaceae; genus Pusillimonas; species Pusillimonas sp. Next base: position 3,913 of record NZ_JBIQLE010000040.1, on the reverse strand, counting down.
CGTGTACATAAGAACCATTTCACCGTCTTCCTAAGCCCTATATCAAAGCTTACCTGCGGGTTCCAACCTAGTTCGGATCGGATCTTGCCGGCATCCAGCGCATAGCGTTGGTCGTGGCCCGGGCGGTCTTCCACGTGGGTGATCAGGTGTTCGTGCGGCGCGGGCAGGCCGTTGGCGCCGGCGGGGCGGCTCTGGGGATGCAGCTCGTCAAGCGCGCGGCAAATGGCGCGCACTACTTCAATATTGGGCCTGGGGTTGTGGGCGCCGACATTGTAGGTTTCGCCCACCCTGCCCTTTTCCAGAATAAGCTGCAGTGCGCAAACGTGGTCGTCTACGTGCAGCCAGTCTCGCACCTGGAGACCATCGCCGTACAAAGGCAGGGGCCTGCCTTGCACCGCGTTAAGTGTCATTAGCGGAATCAGCTTCTCGGGAAACTGATACGGGCCGTAGTTATTGGTGCAATGGCTAAGCAACACCGGCAGGCCGTAGGTTCGATGCCAGGCATGCACCAAATGGTCTGATGCCGCCTTGCTGCCGGAGTATGGCGAGCTGGGCGCGTAGGCCGTGGTTTCGGTGAATAAGGCATCGCTATTCCCAAGGTCGCCATACACCTCGTCGGTTGACACGTGCAGGAAGCGAAAGGCGTCGCGGCAAGCGCCGGGCAAGGCCTGCCAATACTGTCGGGCGGCCTCAAGCAAGGTGTATGTGCCCACGACATTGCTTTGGATGAAAGCATCCGGGCCGTGGATGGAGCGATCGACATGCGTTTCGGCCGCCAGATGCACAACGGCGTGGGGCTGGTATTGGGTGAAAATGCGGTCCAGTTCCGGGCGGTTGCAAATATCGACTTGCTCGAAGGCATGGCTGGGGCTGCCCATTACCGATGCCAGCGACGCTTTGTTGCCGGCGTAGGTTAGCTTGTCGACGTTGACGACTTCATCGGCGCCTTGGGCAACTAAGTGCCGGACCAAGGCCGAGCCGATAAAGCCGGCTCCGCCAGTGATAAGGATGTTCATGAGTGGCCTACTACGCTGTCGGTAAAGACAAAATCAGTATTCTAGTGTGGGCTATGTTCGGAGAGTGCTTTTTGCCGACGCGTTGGTTGTCCGCAGGGTGAGGGTTGGGTTCCAACCAAGTGTTACGTATGGCCAGGCCGATCCACGTAAAGCGATTAGCCAGGATTAATTAGGTGCCAGCGCCGCGACGGGTTAGCGGGATAGGTGACCAGACAATAGCTCGCTTATCACGCCTGGCAAGCTTTCCATCAACGGGCGGGGCTCGATTCCCAGACGAGCGATTTTTTTGCAATCCAGAACCGAATAGGCGGGACGAACGGCGGCGCTGGGGTATTCGCTGGAAGCGATACGGCTTAGCAGGCGAAGGCGGCACGCATCTTCATCGCCCTCTGCCCGCGAACCGGCACTCAGAATATCTGAGAAACTGAATGGCTCATGCCCCATCGCGTGGTCCGGATGCCGGTCTGCACCATCACGCCCAGGAATCGGCACTGGTTGCTCACTGGCTTGGATACGGTCTGCAACTTTGAATATGGCTCGGGCAAAATCGTACCGTGTCAGGCCGGTGGCGCCGGTGTAGTGATGGACGCCGCCTGCCGCATGTGGGTGTGCGACAAGAGTGACAATAGCCTGCGCCAGGTCGCCGGCAAAGGTGGGGGCTCCGGTCTGGTCATCCACGACGCGTAACGGCCGGCCATGTTGCGCCGTCCGAAGCATGGCAGCCACGAAGTTGTTCGCCGCAGCGCTATAGACCCAAGCGGTTCTTACCACCAAGGCCTCTGGCTGTTCCTGCAATACCCACTGCTCGCCTTGCAGCTTGGATTCGCCGTACGCGTTTAGCGGATGCGTGGCGGCTTGTTCGTCATAGGGGCTGCCCGCTTTGCCGTCGAACACATAGTCTGTGGAGACGTGCACCAATCGGGCGCCCACATCGTTGGCCGCCCGCGCCAGGTTCAGCGGCCCGTGCGCGTTGACCGCAAAGGCCCTGTCTCGATCTTGTTCCGCCTGGTCGACGGCGTTGTAGGCTGCGGCGTTCAATATTAAGGCCGGGTGTAGCTCGGCCACCTGCCGGCGCACCGCCGCCGCGTCGCTTATATCAAGCTGCGCAGAGCCTAGAGCGGTTACCGCCCAATAAGCCGGACGCGTCCGTAACAAGGCTTGCGCCAACTGGCCTTGCGCGCCGGTGATGAGTACTTTTAATTTCATGAGGCATGATATATCTGGCCCATGCTCTTGCCAATTTTTGCCAAAAACTGTAGCCTCAAGAACATGAGCACGATGAACATTTCCCTGCCCGAGTCGCTAAAAGAGTTCGTTGACGAGCAAGTCAGTCAGCGAGGCTACAGCACTAGCAGCGAGTACCTTCACGAGCTAATCCGCAATGAGCAAGCGAGGCAGAATCTACGTTGCTTGCTATTAGAGGGCGCCACATCTGCTCCCGGTTCAGAGATTACTGAACAATACTTTTCGTCTTTACGGCAGCGCATACAAAACCACAGTAAATAAACACCGCCGTGGCAAGGCGGGGTCTTCGTGTTCGGCCTGGACCCGACTGACGATGACACGGCCGTCTTCCAACAAATCAAATGCTACCTTGCCACCGACGGTAAGGTTTATTCCTTACTTAAGTCAATTCAGAGGGCAGATTTGTTCGATGGCAATAGCCCTGCCTCGAGCAGCTCTTTCAATGTTTTGCCATTGCGGTCTTTATCGGAAATCAAGAGAGCATCGCAGGGCCAGTCTATGCCCAGATTGGGGTCGTTCCAGCGTAGGCAGCCCTCGCTTTGCGGCGCGTAGTAGGCGGTGCATTTGTACTCGACCAAAGCCTCGTCCGAAAGCACCAGGAAGCCATGCGCATAGCCCGGCGGAATCCAAAGCTGGCGAGGCTGTTCGTGGCTTAGGGTAAGCGCCTGCCACTGTCCGAATGTGGGCGAACCAACCCGTATGTCTACCGTTACGTCGTAGATGCTGCCCTGCACAGCCCGCACCAGCTTGCCTTGATCATTGGGGTGCTGAAAATGCAGGCCGCGAAGCACGCCTCGCGTTGAATGCGAGAAATTATCTTGCACGAAAGGCCCATTCTGGCCGGGCAGGCCTTGATAACTCTGCGCTCGGAAGCCTTCCAGAAAGTACCCGCGCTCGTCGGCGAAAGCGCGCAAGGCGACGAGCTTGATGTCGGGGAAGGCGGTGTCGATAAGTTGAAGGGGCACGAAAATTCCGCAACTGAAATGAATAGGGCCGGTCCGGCTCAACGCGGCTCAAGATAGTGTAGAACAGCCGCCGCCAGCCGGCTCATCGTGACATTGTGCATGGTCGTTCTTATCCTGATCACCACTGCGATTGTGAGGTCAGCCTTACGATGTTAATGATCCGCCTACGATAAAAAATTAACTTATTATTTACAAATAATAGTTATACTTAACGTATAATCCTCATGAACGAAATTAGCTGGACCCTCCGGGCCGCCAAGCAACTGCGGAAACTCGACCGACCCCAGCAGAGCATCATTCGAGACGCCGTATCCGTTCTAGCTGCAATGCCGTCATGCACAAACGTAAAGCGCTTGAGTCATCACGAGTATTCATATCGCCTGCGTGTAGGCAACTACAGGGTTATGTTTAATTGGCATGAAACGATCCATGTCGTCTACATAGAAGAAGTAAAGAAACGCGATGAACGCACCTATTAATATCCAGATCATCAACGATGCCGCCGGCAAGCCGGCGTTTGTCGTGATTCCGTATGAGCACTATGTGGCCCAACAAAGCAGCAAGAAAGACGATCTAATCCCCCATGACGTAATCAGCCGCGTGGTCGACGGCTCTACGCCCGCCCGTGCCTGGCGTGAGCATCTTCAGCTTACACAAGCCGACATGGCCGCCCGGCTGGGCATCACA
>NZ_JBIQLE010000039.1:0-28829 GCF_044464525.1 Pusillimonas sp. | reverse complement strand
CCTCGATCAGGAAGAGGCCGAAGCGGTAAGAAAAGAGATTGAAGGGCTAGGAGGCGAAGCAGTAGTTTGTGCCGGGGACGTTACCGCTGCCGATTTTGGAGAACGTTTCGTACGGGCTGCAATCGATAACTACGCAGGGCTGGACATTATCGTTAATAACGCCGGCTATACCTGGGACAGTGTCATCCAGAATATGAGTGACGAGCAGTGGTATGCCATTATCGACTGTCACTTGACGGCCCCGTTTCGTATTCTTCGTGCGGCTCAGCCAGTGATCAAAAGCCTGGTGCGAGCGGAACAAGACGAAGGCAAAGGCCATAACCGTAAGGTGGTCAACATTTCGTCGATAACAGCACTGTCCGGGCAGGCTGGACAAGTCAACTATGGCGCTGCCAAGGCCGGCATCATCGGGCTGACCAAGTCGCTGGCCAAGGAATGGGGGCGCTTGAAGACCAACGTCAACTGCGTGGTATTCGGTCTGATCGAAACCCGTCTTACGGCTACAAGCAGCGAAGCAGACGCAAGCATACAAGTGGGGCAGCAACGCATTTCGGTAGGCATCCACCCCGACTACCTCGACAAACTGCAAAGCGGGATCCCGCTTGGATACGCCGGTTCTCCGGAAGACGCGGCGAACGCGGTGTACCTGTTGTGCCTTCCGGAATCAAACTATATTTCGGGCGAGACTGTCTTGTGCTCCGGCGGCTATACGGGCTAGGTTCGAGAAGCGGCAGCCGCTCAGTTCACAAGGCATCCAACGCAAGTCGCAAGGCGGCATGATAAGTAGGCAGTAAGCGCTGTTGCTGCTCTGTAAAGTTTTGCCAGGCAAGCTGCTGCTCGGCGCTGCGCTGCTGAGGCTCGGCCCAGACCGCATCCGGAAAATGAGTATCTAGCGACCAGCGAGGAATGACATGCCAATGCAAGTGCGGCACCTGGTTGCCGAATTGCGCCAGGTTCACCTTGAGCGGCACCAGCTCTTTGCGCATTACCGTTTCCACCACCCACACAGCATTCATCAAATGCTCACGCGCCGGCGGGTGAAGATCGGTCATTTCAGTGACGTGATCGTTCCAGATGACACGCGTATAGCCGGGAAAGCCGCTATCCGGCACGCCAATAACGCGCAGCCGCTCGCTTCGCCAAATTTCGATCGGGCTGGGGGTGGGCAGACAAAGCGGGCAAGATGTTGAATTCATTATGTTGAACACCGATGTGTCAGCGCCAAGCGACTGCGCGGCAAGCCAGGCATTGCCGAGCTGTGGGTTAAAAGAACAGCTCTTTCAAGGCCGCGCCGGGCTCTTCTGCGCGCATGAAGCGTTCGCCCACCAAGAAAGCGTCTACGCCGTGCGAGCGCATAAGCTCGACATCTTCTCGAGCCAGAATGGCGCTTTCTGTGACGACGCGCTTACCTTCGGGAATGAGAGGCAGCAGGTCGATCGTGTTTTGTAGCGATATTTCAAAGGTGCGCAGGTTGCGGTTATTAATGCCGATCAGCGGCGTCTTCAATTGCAGGGCGGCATCCAGCTCGTCGCGATCGTGTACTTCTGCAAGTACGTCCATGTCCAGTTCCATGGCCAGGCTTTCAAGCTCTTTAAGCTGATCCCGGCTAAGGGCGGCCACGATCAGCAGTACGCAGTCGGCTCCCAGGGCGCGGGCGTGGGCGATCTGGTAGGGGTCGACCATGAAGTCCTTGCGCAGCACGGGCAGCGAGCACGCGGCGCGGGCCTGGCGCAGGTAGTCGTTCGAACCCTGGAAATACTGTACGTCGGTTAGCACCGATAGGCAGGCGGCTCCGTGCGCCGCATACGAAGAGGCGATCTCACCGGGATTGAAGTTCTCGCGGATGATGCCTTTTGAAGGAGAGGCTTTTTTGACTTCGGCAATGACACCCGGTTTACCCTGTGAAATCTTGTCTTCGATGGCGCGGATGAAGCCGCGTACGTCTTTGCGGCTTTTGGCTTCGCGCAGCACGTCAGATTCGCTGCGCATTTGGCGCGAAGCGGCGACCTCGGATTTTTTGGTGGCGAGGATTTTTTCTAGTATGTCGTTCATCGGTTTTTCTCCGGTGTCGGCGTAATGATATTTGGTGGTATGCAGGTAAACGTTGAGACCCGCGTGTTAGTCGGCCAGGCGCAAGGGTGCCTGGCCGGTAGGGCGTCAGGCCCGCAGTTTTTGCGTAAAAGCCGCGAAATCTTCGAGTTTTGCGCGGGCGGCGCCACTTTCCACTGCTTCAAATGCTAGCTTCAAACCTTGTTGGATGGAATCCGCTTTATTGCCGGCATATATTGCCAGGCCGGCGTTGAAGGCTACGATATCACGGGCGGCGCCCGGCACGTTGTCTAGTGCCTCTTTAATAAGCTGGGCGGATTCCTCTCGGTTTTCGACTTTGAGCGAGCGGTTTGAAACCATGGACATGCCGAAATCCTCGGGGTGAATCTCGTACTCGCTTACTTTTCCATCTTTCAGCTCACCCACCAAAGTGGGCGCGCCCAGCGATGCTTCGTCCATGCCGTCCTTGCCATGCACAATCAGTACGTGCTTGGAGCCCAGGCGCTGAAGCACCCGTACCTGTATGCCCACCAAGTCGGAGTGAAACACCCCCATCAACTGGTTCGCTGCGTTGGCGGGATTGGTCAGGGGCCCCAGGATGTTGAAGATGGTCTTGACGCCAAGCTCTTTGCGCAGAGCGGCGACGTTTTTCATGGCGCCGTGATGGGCCGGCGCAAACATGAAACCGATGCCTGTGTGCTCCATGCACTCGTTGATCTGCTCGGGGTTTAGATCGATATTGATGCCCAGGGCCTCGACCACGTCTGCGCTGCCCGACGAAGAAGAGGCGCTGCGCCCGCCGTGCTTGGCGATCTTGACGCCGGCCGCCGCCGCCACGAACATGGCGGCGGTCGAGATGTTGAAGGTCTTGCTGCCGTCGCCGCCCGTTCCGCACATATCAAGCAGGTCGTCGGGGTTGTGGGTCTGCACTTGCAGGGCGAACTCGCGCATTACTTCGGCGGCGGCGGTAATTTCGCCGATGGTTTCCTTTTTGACGCGCAAGCCCATGATCAGGGCTGCGGCGGTTTGCGGCTGCATTTCGCCGCGCATCAGCAGGCGCATCAGGTGCACCATTTCTTCGTGGAAGATTTCACGGTGCTCGATACAGCGCGCCAGGGCGTCGGTGGGAGTGATGATCATGATTATTCCTTGGTTTCTTTAAATATTCAGAAAATTGCGCAGCAGGGCGTGCCCATGCTCGCTGAGTATCGATTCGGGATGGAATTGCACGCCATAGACCGGCAAGGTCTTATGGCGCACACCCATGATTTCCCCGTCGTCGCTTTCGGCGGTGATCTCCAGGCAGTCAGGCATGGAGTCGCGCTCGATGACCAGCGAGTGGTAGCGGGTAACGGTGTAGGGCGAGGGCAGGCCGTCGAAAACGTCGGTGCCGGCGTGGGTGATGGGCGAGGTCTTTCCATGCATTTGTTTACCCGCCCTGACGATGTTGCCGCCGAAGGCCGCGCCGATGGACTGATGCCCCAGGCAGACGCCCAGAATCGGTGTTTTCCCCGCGAAGCTGCGGATCAGTTCCACGGAAATGCCCGCCTCGGCCGGAGAGCGAGGGCCGGGCGAGATGCAAATGCGGTCGGGCCGCATTTGTGCAATATCTTCGACCGTGACCTGGTCGTTGCGCAATACGGTAACGTCTTCGCCGAGTTCGCCGAAATACTGCACCAGGTTGTAGGTGAATGAGTCGTAGTTGTCCAGCATCAGCAGTTTCATGAGCATGCCTTGATTCGTTCGGTTGTCGTCCGCGCGGCGGGAACCGCCTGAGGGCGGGCCGGGGCAGTATTGCGGGGTTGAATCAAGCTGATGCGCCATCGCCGGCCATTTTCCGACACGTCCAAAAGCCGGCCGCGACGAAGCAAACGAGCGCTGGCTGCCTGGTGAACTGCGATGGAGAATGTGGGGCTGGACATCGGTGTGGCTCCTTGCTTGGAGCCGCCGTGCCGGGATGCATGTTTGCTGATTACTGACTGGAACTTGCCTACCGGTACGGCGGCAAGTTGCGGTTCGTGACCGCGACGACATGCCGCTTCTTATGAGAAGCGCCACCAGATGGTGTTGAAGCAGGTCGGGTTCAGTAGGTTCATGACAAGTGAAATTGCGTAGTGCTTGTTCGTGCAATGCTGATTAACTCAGCGCTGATTATGCGGTGCTTGCGGTATTGCTAAAAAACATTGGCAAGCCGACAAGATATTACCCGATGCATTGCTGTCTCGTCCAGCGAATGTTATTCAGCGACCGCGCCATTAAGTGACAGCCGTATTGCTTTCTTGCACCAGCCGTTCAATGTATGCCAGCGCCGCGTCAACCTGATCGATCAGAATCAGGCATAGATCGCCTGCCTCCAGGCCGTTCAAGCCGGCATCTATGGCCGGAAACTCACCCGATATTTCGACGATGTCGCGCGTGCGTTTGGCGCTGGCCAGACCCTGTTTCAGCAGCGCCATCACCTCGCCGTCTTGGCGGCCGCGCTGGCATTGGCCTTCGTATAGCACGACACGGTCAAAGGCGTCACCCAGAATTTCTGTCTGGCGGCTCAGGTCTTGGTCGCGCCGGTCGCCGGGGCCGCTGACGACCACCGTGCGCCGGCCGGCGGGCAGCGCTTCAATGGCGCTCACCAGTGCCCGCATAGCGTCGGGATTGTGGCCGTAATCGATAATTATTTCTGCGCCGCGCAGGCGAAAACGGTTAAATCGGCCGGGCGCGGTACCGGCATTGCTGACGAAATTACTCAAGCGTTCGCGTACGCTGTCCCAAGGCAGGCGCAAGGCCCAGGCCGCACCGACGGCGGCCATGACGTTCTCTACCTGGAAACGGAGGCGCCCGTTGTCGGTAAGGGGTATGTGCGCCAGGGGCAGCCGGACGCAATTGTCTTGATGCGCAGCAACAATGTCGTTGCCGTCGCGGTAAACCACTTTCATTCCTTGTGCATGGTGCGCGGCCACCACTCGGTGGTGTCGGTCGTGAGCAAAGAAAATGACCGCAGCCCGGCAACTGGCCGCCATGGGCACCACGAGTGAGTCCATGGCATTGAGCACCGCTGCGCCGTTCGGCCCTACGTTTTCGACGATAACCCGCTTGACCATCGCCAGGTCTTCGGCCGTGCTGATGTAATTAAGGCCCAGGTGGTCGCCCGCGCCGATGTTGGTGACCACGGCGACGTCACAGCGGTCAAAGCCAAGGCCTTCCCGTAAGATGCCGCCGCGCGCCGTTTCGAAAGCAGCGGCGTCCACGTCGGGATGCATCAAAACATTGCGCGCGCTGCGCGGGCCGCTGCAATCGCCGGTGTCGATTCGGCGGTTGCCTATGTAGATTCCGTCCGAGTTGGTCATGCCCACCGTGCGGCCGCCAGCGCCCAACATGTGGGCGATCAGGCGCACGGTGGTGGTTTTGCCATTGGTGCCCGCCACGGCGGCAACGGGTATGCGGCCGTCGTCGCCGGGCTCGAACAGCGTTGAGATAATGGCCTCGCCTACCGCTCGGCCCTTGCCGAACGAGGGCGACAGATGCATGCGCAACCCGGGCGCGGCATTGACTTCGACTATGCCGCCGCTTTGGTCTTCAAGCGGGCGTATCACGGTGTCGGCTACGACGTCCACGCCGCATACATCCAGCCCCACCGCCTTGGCGGCCGCCACGGCGCGCGCGGCGAACGCGGGGTGGACGTCTTCGGTGACGTCGGTGGCGGCGCCGCCGGTGCTAAGGTTTGCATTGTCGCGCAGTACCACGCGCGCGCCGGGCGCCGGTACCGACTCGGGCGTATATCCGTGCTTGGCCAAGGTGGCCAGTGCAATTTCGTCGAGCCTGATCTTGGTTAAGGAGGTGGCGTGGCCTTCTCCCCGCCGAGGGTCCTGGTTCACGTCGTCCACCAATTCGCGGATGCTGCGTTTGCCGTCGCCGTTGACGCTGGGCGGATCGCGGCGTGCGGCGGCCACCACCACGTCGCCTACGACCAGCAGACGAAAGTCATGCCCGGGGAAATAGCGTTCGACAATGATGTCGTGGCCATGCGACGCAGCAACGCGGTAGGCCTCGCAAATCTGTTCGCGCGACGAGATGTTCACCGCCACGCCTTTGCCCTGGTTGCCGTCCCTGGGCTTTAGTACGATTGGTACGCCGATTTCTTGCGCGGCCGCCCAGGCATCGTCGGCGTCTTTCACGGGCCGGCCAAGGGGTACTGGCACGCCCGCGGCATGTAGCAAGCGTTTGGTCATTTCTTTGTCTTGTGCAATCGACTCGGCAATGGCGCTGGTGTGGCTGGTTTCAGCCGCCTGGATGCGACGCTGGCGGCGGCCCCACCCGAACTGGACCAGGCTGCCGCTGGTCAGTCTGCGAAACGGTATGCCGCGCGCAACGGCGGCTGCAACAATGGCGCCGGTGCTTGGCCCGAGTCTTTCTGATTCATCGATCTCGGCCAACTCGCTTAGTGCGGCGGCCAGGTCGAACGGCGTGTTCTCGAGGGCGGCGGCGATCAAGCGGCACGCCAATGCAAAGGCCCGGCGCCCCACGGCCTCTTCGCCGTATTCAACCACTACCTGATACATGCCTGTCTCGATCGTGGGCACACAGCGTGAGAAGGTGGCCGCGCAACCGGCTTGTAACTGCAGTGCCAGAGTTGTGGCGCCCAGGACGCAGGCGAGCGGCACGGCCCGGTCATGGCCGGCGGGCTGCAGCACGCCGATGGCCGGAAAGCGCGCGCGCAAGCGGTCTTCGAAGCCCGGCAGATTGGCAATATCGTATTCCTGCGGATCACAGGACACAACGGCCTCGAGCGCGGTGCGACGGCTCCATAGATTGGGGCCTCGCAGGGCCCGGAGGCGAGAAACGTTCATGATTCAGGTCTTGAGAGGTGAACGGGTTATATGAAGCGCTTCAGTGGGTAGTGACCAACGCCGGGTGCGGCGCACCTTGGGTTTCCAGGCCGGCACGCAGCGCGGCCGGCGACAGCCCCAGCGCCCATCCGGCCCCAATGGCCGCCAAAGTCTGTTCAAGTGTGCGCTCAATGCGCGCATCTTGTGCAATGGAATCGGCCGGCAGCAGCGGCGTGCAGACTTTGCCGGCGGCCAGAGTGATCCAGCCGCCGGCCACGAACACTGCCCGTCCGCCTTGGGCAAGGTGTTCGGCTATGGCCGGAGCAGTTTGGCTAAGGCCAAACAGAAGAACCTCGCCATCGCATAAGTTGGCCAGGTCGGCCACGGTCGGGTCTGCACCGTTCAAGACTGCGGTGCCCTCGCGCAGCACGACATCCACCTGGGTGCGCACCACGTTCAACAACTGGCTTGGCGTTTCGATGGAAAGGCCGGGAAGCGTCAGCGAGGGGTCAAGGTTGGTTACCACCCCCACCTGGCAACGGTCGTAGGCCAGGCCCTCGGTGAGTATCACGCGGTTGCCGTTTTCGAATACGGCGGCGTCCACCGTGCGGTGGCGCAGCACGCGGCGGGCTGGTTCCCAGTGCGCAGCGTTGCCGCGCTCGAGCGCGCGGCCGTCCATATACAGGCCTGTGCTGCAGGCCAGCCCCACGCGCATACCGCTGAGCTGCAGCAAATGGGCCACGAGGCGCGCCACCGCGGTTTTACCGTGGCTTCCGGCAACGCCCACGACGGGGATGCGGCCTTGTCCGCCGTTGGGAAACAAGTGCTCGACAATGGCTTGACCAACAGGCTGTGGCTGGCCTTCGGCCGGGCGCAGATGCATCAGCAGGCCCGGCCCGGCGTTCACCTCGACCAGCGCTCCGCCCTGTTCTTCAAGGGGCCGGGAAATGTCTTGTGCAACCAGGTCGATGCCGGCTATGTCCAGGCCCACGATGCGCGCCGCCAGGCACACTTGTTCGGCCACGCTGGGGTGCACCAGGTCGGTGACGTCGAAGGCGACGTTGCCGCTGCGCTGGATAAGCACGCGGGCGCCTTCGGACGGCACCGAGTCGCTATGAAAACCCTGCCTTGAAAGCTCGAGTCGCACTGCGGAATCCAGCCGCACCAGGTTGAGCGGGTGGCGTTCGCTGCGGCCGCGTCGCGGGTCGCTGTTCAACTGCCGGTCGATCAGTTGGGAAATGCTCGATATGCCGTCGCCCGCCACCCAGGCCTCTATGCCCCGGGCTGCCGCGACCATGCGGCCGCCTACTACCAGCAGGCGGTGTTCCAGCCCGGGAATGAAGCGTTCGACAATCACTTCGCTGCCTTCTGCGCAGGCTACGTCAAATGCTGTGTATACGGCCTGTTCGGTAACCAGATCGGTAAACACACCTCGTCCGTGGTTTCCATCCAGCGGTTTGATGACCACCGGCAGACCGATGTCTTGGGCGGCCTCCCACGCTTGCTTGCGAGTGGACACCACCACGCCTTCGGGCACCCGAACCCCGCAGGTCTGCAGCAACTGGCGGGTTAGATCTTTATCGCGCGAGATGTTTTCGGCTATGGCGCCGGTGCGGTTGGTCTCGGCCGTCCAGATGCGTTGCTGGCGTGCACCGTAGCCTAATTGGACCAAATTGCTGTCATCGCACAAGCGAATCGCCGGAATCAGGCGTTTTTCAGCGGCGGTGACGATGCAGGCTGTGCTGGGCCCGAGACAGTGCCGCTCGGCCAGGTCGCGCAGAACATCGATGGTGCCCTGGACGTCGTAAGGGCGGTCTTCAATCGCGGCCATTACCAAGTCTCGCGCGGCATGCAGCGCCGCGTGGGTAACCTTTTCGTTATAGGCGCTGACGACCACACGGTAGACGCCGGATTGCGCCATTTCGCGCGCCTTGCCGAAGCCGCCCGGCAAGCCCGCCAGGCTCTGAAGTTCGAGGGTGACGTGCTCAAGAATATGGGCCGGCCAGGTGCCGTCATGCAGTCGGCGCAGGAAGCCGCCGCGCTCGCCGTAGCTGCACCGATGCTCGACCAATGTCGGCAGCCAGCTTTCAAGGCGTTGGGCAAAACCCGGTATCAGATTGGAAGGGAACTCTTCCAGTGCGCCGATATCGACCCAGGCCTCGAGCACGGGTGGGTAGGTCCAGACGTTGGGGCCACGCAACGACAGCACATCGACAATATCGATGTATTTTTTTTTCATGGAAGTAAGCAGAACGCTGGGCGAGAATGGAAGAATGTTGAAACTGTGCGGCGGCCGCGAACGCGGCGCCAACATGCAAGTAGCATATCCTATAAAAACTTGCGCGCCTATGGGGTCGTTTTCCTGCCTATAGGAAGTAAAAAAAACGTCTAGCCATTTTGGTCAGGTATCGCTGAAAACTGCCTGAACCTTTTCTTTACTGCACTTCATGGTTGAACCGTTCCTCGAAGATGATCGAACCGCACTGCACGACCACCTGGAGGCCGGTGAAACGATTGTTGCCTGGACCAGACTGGATCTTGATTCCGCCTTGCACTTTAACGAAGGCATGTTAGCGCTGACCAGCCAGCGCCTGCTGGCCCGCGATGCCGATGGTTGGCAGGAGTGGCGGCTTTCTCCCGATCTGGTGCTGGTCAGCCGCGACCATGCCGGCGTTGCCACCCTTGAGTTGTGCAACGGCGCGCAGCGACTGCAGGTCTGGCACCATACTTTGGCCTTGACTTGTTCAGTCAGCCGTCTGGCCGAACTGTTTTCGATGCTTGCGGCGGGGCAAGCGCCCGCGACCGAACTGGAGCCTTATCCCCGTGAAGGGGTCGAGGCACAGGACAAAGACCAAAAGCCGCCGACCTGGGTTTTGCTGCGGTTGTGGCGCTTTGCCCGGCCGTATCGGCTGCAACTGTTTGCAGGGTTTGCGCTTACCGTGCTTGCCACCGCGGCTACGCTGGTGCCGCCTTATCTGACCATGCCGCTGATGGACGAGGTATTGATTCCATTTCAGAACGGCGTACCCATCGATTACAACAAGGCGGCGGGCTATTTATCGGGGCTGCTGGGCGCGGCTCTGCTGGCTTGGGTGCTGGGGTGGGCGCACACTTATATTCTTGCTCGGGTCAGTGAACGCATCGGCGCCGATCTGCGAAACACCGCTTACTCGCACTTGCTGCATTTGTCGCTGGAATACTTTGGCGGCAAACGCACGGGCGATTTGATTTCGCGTGTGGGCGCCGAGACCGACCGCATCTGCCTGTTCTTGTCGTTGCATCTGCTTGAGTTTGCATCGAATGTGCTGATGATCACCATGACGGCGGGCATTTTGTTCTATATCGACCCTTGGCTGGCCTTGGCCACCTTGGCGCCGCTGCCTTTCATCGCGTGGATGATCCAATCGGTGCGCGACAAACTGCGTTTTGGTTTCGAGAAGGCCGACCGGGTCTGGTCGGAAATCGCCAGTGTGCTGGCCGACACCATACCCGGCATAAGGGTAGTCAAGGCGTTTGCGCAAGAGCAGCGCGAAATCGGCCATTTTCGCGAAACCAATCGGCGCAACCTGGTTATCAACGATCGGGTCAACCGGGTGTGGGCGCTGTTCTCGCCCAGCGTGACCCTGGCCACCGAAGTGGGCCTGCTGGTCGTTTGGGTGTTTGGTATTTGGCTTATTGCCGGACACCAGATCTCAGTAGGTGTGCTGGCTGCGTTTCTTTCGTATATAGGCCGGTTCTATTTACGGCTTGATTCCATGAGCCGGTTCGTGTCGGTCATGCAAAAGGCGGCTGCCGGCGCCAAGCGCATCTTCGATATTCTTGACCGTGTTTCCAGCGTGCCGCAGGCAAGCCAACCGGTTCAGCCTGGCCGCATTCAGGGCCGTATTGAAATAAGGCAGGTCGGGTTTCGCTATGGCAACCGGCAGGTGCTTCAGGGGCTCAACCTTGATATTGCGCCGGGTGAAATGATCGGCCTGGTGGGGCATAGCGGTTCGGGTAAAAGTACCTTGTTGAATTTAATCTGTCGCTTCTACGATGTATCGGAAGGCAGTATCAAGGTGGACGGCACCGACTTGCGCGAGCTGGATATTGAAGCCTACCGGCGCAATATCGGAGTGGTGTTGCAAGAGCCGTTCTTGTTCTTTGGCACCATCGCCGAAAACATCAGCTACGGCAAGCCCGACGCCACACGCGAGCAAGTGGTGGAGGCGGCGCGCGCCGCCCATGCGCATGAGTTCATTCTGCGGCTGCCACATGGCTATGATTCGCTGGTGGGCGAGCGCGGGCAGGCGCTGTCGGGGGGTGAGCGTCAGCGCATCTCTATTGCGCGCGCCTTGCTGATTAACCCGCGCCTGCTCATTTTGGACGAAGCGACTTCGTCGGTGGACACCGCCACCGAAAAAGAAATCCAAAAGGCGCTGGACAATCTGGTGCGTGGGCGCACCACTATTGCGGTGGCGCATCGGCTCAGCACTTTGCGCAAGGCCGACCGCCTGGTGGTCCTCGAGCGCGGCAAGGTCATTGAAGAGGGCTCGCACGACGCTCTGATCGCGCGTGAAGGCGCATATTTCTGGTTGCATCAGGCTCAACTACGGCGCGGGGCCGAGATACCTTCCTCAAACACTGAAACCTGGAGCGAGGACGACGAAACATGAAAGCCTCTCCGACGCCCGCCGCGATCTTTCTCGACTGGTCCCTGGATTACGACTCATTTGGCCGCCTGATGCTTGCGCGGCCGGAGCGAGGCGCCTGCGAGGTGACCCCGGTGCGGGCATTTCCTATACAGGCTCCCGAAGAAGGTATTGCACTGGTCGACGTGTTCGGACGCGAACAAGTGTGGATAGAACGACTTGGCGATTTACCCGACCCGGTGCGCGGGCGGTTGAATGCGGCCCTGGCCACCCGCGATTTCATGCCGGTGATCAAGACGATTTCAGCCATATCCAGTGTGACCACACCTTCCGACTGGACCGTGGTCACTGACCGGGGGTCTTGCACACTACGCCTGCGCAGCGAACAAGACATTCGGCGCCTGCCCGACAAGCGGCTGCTTATTTCGGACGCGGACGGCCTGTGTTTCGTGATACGCGATCCGGCAGATCTGGATCGGGCCAGCCGCCGGATGCTTGATTATTTTCTATAAGGCTTACTCTTTGCCGGGGTCTTTGAAGTCGGCGATTTTGTCGAATTCGACGTTCTGCAGCTTGCCGTCCACCATCTTCACTTCGCGTATATATACGTTCTGAATAATATCGCGAGTTTCCGGGTCGATGGAAATCGGGCCGCGCGGGCTTTCCCACTGAGTGCCTTTGGCGGCTTCCAGGAACACGTCGCCATCGGTATCGCCCTTGGTGCGTGTCAGAACATCGTAGATCAGATGCATGCCATCATAGCCGGCTACCGACATGAAGTTGGGGCGCTTTTGCGGATACGCCTTGTAGTAGGCCTGTGTATACGCTTTGTTGAGGTCGGAATCGTGTGCCTCGGCATAATGCATGGAAGTGATCACGCCCAATGCAGGTTCGCCCATAGCGTCCAGCACGTCTTCGTCGGTAAGGTCGCCGGGGGCGATCAGCTTGATGCCGGCTGTGTCCAGGCCGCGCTCTTTGTACCCTTTCAGGAAGGAGACGCCCTGTTCACCAGCCGGGACGAACAGGAACACCGCATCGGCGTCTGAGTCTTTCACGCGCTGCAAAAAGGGAGAAAAGTCGGGGTTCTGCACCGGGGTGCGAACCTGGCCCACGATCTCGCCGCCCGCTTCGGTGAAGGTCTTGATGAATTGCTTCTCGGCATCGTGCCCGGGGCCGAAGTCGGCCGCTACCGTGTAGACCTTCTTGATGCCGTTATCAGCCGCCCACGAGGCGATAGGCGCCGTGGTTTGCGGCAACGTCATCGACACACGAAGCAGGTAAGGCGACTTGGTCGTGATCGACGAAGTGGCGGCGTTCATCACAATGGTGGGAATCTTAGCTTGCGTCGAAAGCGGGGCCACGGCGAAGGCAGAGGGGGTCAGGCCGAAACCGGCCAGAATGTCGACCTTGTCCTGCACGATCAGTTCTTGGGCCGCGCGTCTGCTTATCTCGGGCGCAACACCAGTGTCGTCCTTGATGATGAGGGTGACCTTGCGGTCGCCGATGGTGTCGCCGTGTTCCTGGATATAAAGCTGGGCGCCATTCAGAATTTGCTGTCCGTAGGACGAGAAAGGGCCGGACATGGGCAGGATCATGCCGATCTTGATGTCTTCGGCGCCATGGGCGGCCGAGCCTGCGAAAAGCATCGTGGCAAGAATGCCGAGCTTGAAGCGTCGTTGTAACGTCATTTGAATATGCTCCTCGAAATTGGATAATGATTATTAGTAAGGGGGCCTGACTTTTACTGAAAAGTAAAGGAGCCTGACTAATTTGTCAAGAAGTGTCGTCTGTAACGTGTTTGGCCTTTTCCGGATTGCTTGAGGCAAGAAGCGGATAGAGGCCTGCGCCAGAGTTGGATACCTTAGGCATGAACCCTGTCTGAAAGGAGAAAGTCATGTCTGAAGTGGTTTACGACGCATATCGCGAAGACGTTGCCGGGCGCGCAAATGTGGAAGACACCCCCGAGTTGCGGGAGTACTACAACGAACTCGAGCGATTGGGTACGGCCGCCCTTTGGACGGTCGCGAACAAAATAGAACCTTGGCAGCCTAAATCGCAGTCTGTGCCCATGCTGTGGCGTTACCGCGATTTGCGTGAGCACGTGCTGCGCTCGGTCTCGCTGGTATCGCCCGAAAAGGCGGGCCGCCGCGTGATCTATCTCGATAACCCCGGTCGGCGCGATGTGGCCGCCGCGGTGGGCTGGCTGTATTCAGGCCTGCAGGTCATGCATCCCGGCGAAGCGGCCTCGGCCCACTGGCACTCTTCGTCGGCGCTTCGTTTCATCATGGAGGGCAAGGGCGCTTACACCATCGTCAACGGCCACAAGTTAACCCTGGGCGCCAACGATTTCGTCATTACCCCCAACGGCTGCTGGCACGAGCACGGTGTCGCGGCGGACGGCCTGCCGTGTATCTGGCAAGACGGCCTGGATATCCCCCTGGCCAATGCCATGGAGGCGGGCTTTTTCGGCGTGCATCCCGATCTGCACCAAGCGGTGGGACACCCTGTCGACGCCTCGGTGGCCATTTGGGGCGCGCCGGGCCTGCGGCCCCAGGACGACAAATGGAGCAAGCCATACTCGCCGCTGTTCAAGTACCAATGGGAGCCTACTTACGAAGCATTGCTGGGTTACGCCAAGGTGGCTGAAGGCAGCGCGTACGACGGTCACTTGATGAACTATACGAACCCCGCAACCGGCGGCCACGTCATGTCCACCATGGGCGCCAGCATGCAATTGCTAGTGCCGGGCTTTGCCGGCAAGGCCCATCGCCATACGGGCAGCTTCCTGTATCAGGTGGCCAAGGGCAGCGGCTATTCGATCATCAATGGCCGGCGTTTCGACTGGCAAGAGCACGACATCTTCTGCGTGCCATCGTGGGCCTGGCACGAGCATGTCAATGCCTCGCAGACGGACGATGCCTGCCTTTTCTGCTTCAATGACCTGCCGGCCATTGAAGCCATGGGTTACTACCGCGAAGAGGCGCTGGCCGAGAATGGCGGACACCAACCGGTTACCGCATAAGGTGAAGTCTGCAGCAGGGAAGCTATACTGGGCCTAAGAAAAGCCGCCATCACAGTGCTTGATTCTTGGCCCGGCGCGGCCCTTACGCCCCGCCGGTCAGGCGCCGGCCGCAAGCCGGCGTCTTACAGCGGGGAGGCCGGACATGGCCCACACAATGACAGGATGGACCCAAGCCCTTCTGGCGCGGCACGAGCTGTTCGCGTCGGAAGACGCTGATGAGGTCCGCACCCGCGTCGCCCAGCTTCTTAATGATCATGTGCTCGAGCCGCGCGGCTCGATGCTGGCCGCGCGCCTGAACGGGGTCCAGGCAGATGCACTCGGCTTGTGGATGCTTGAGTACGGCGACGCAGTCACCGTCGAAGAGACCCGGCCGAACGGCGATTTTGTGCTGGTCCAGCTGCCGTTGTCCGGCTCGGTGACGGTCGAGTGCGAAGAGGGCGCGTGGACGGTAGCCCCAGGCAGCGGCCTGATCATGCCCTCAAATGTGCCGCACCGTCTCGAATGGGAAGCCGGCGCCTGTCAGATCATCCTTAAAGCACCGCTTGCCCGCCTGATTCTTGAATATGGCAAGCTTACCGGACGGAACCCTTCTGAACCGCTGCGCTTCCATCGGCGGATCGCGCTGGAATCCAGTGATGGCGAGCAATGGAGCTCGCTCATGCGCTACTTTTGCGAGCAGGCCGCCCATCCATCAAGCCTCGGGTGGCTGAAGGCGCGGATTGCCGAAGAAACCTTGATGAGGCACCTGCTGTGCGCGCAATCGATTTCTTTGCACGAACACTATCTGGGCGACGAGGGCTTGCAGGCGCCCAAGCGCTTGCAGCGCGCGCAAGAATACATGCGGGCTAATTTGCACGAAGATATTTCGCTGGACGATATCGCCCGGCACAGCGGCGCGGGCGTTCGAACCCTATCGCGGATGTGCCGGACAAGTTATGGGGTCAGCCCCATGCAGTTGCTGCGCGACATGCGCTTGGACAAGGTTCGTCTCGATCTGCTCAACGCCCCTGTGGATGGAGGCGTCTCCGAGGTGGCGCTGCGCTGGGGCTTTGCACACCTGGGGCGCTTTGCGGCGGCTTACCGGAGCCGCTTCGGCGAGGCGCCGCACGAGACACTGGCGGCGGCGCAATCGCGATTGCGTGCAGACCCTACATAGGTTCGTCCAGGCCGAACTGCACTTTCTCGGCCGCCCGCAATACGGCGCGCGCCTTGGCCTCGGTTTCCTGCCATTCTTTTTCGGGGTCGGAATCTGCCACC
This sequence comes from Pusillimonas sp., assembly GCF_044464525.1. Taxonomy (NCBI): domain Bacteria; kingdom Pseudomonadati; phylum Pseudomonadota; class Betaproteobacteria; order Burkholderiales; family Alcaligenaceae; genus Pusillimonas; species Pusillimonas sp. Next base: position 13,050 of record NZ_JBIQLE010000039.1, on the reverse strand, counting down.
ACGCCGGCGGCCGCCTGTACGTACAGCATGCCGTTCTTGACGATGCCGGTGCGAATAGCGATGGCCACGTCCATTTCGCCGTTATAGCTAAGGTATCCCGCCGCGCCGCCGTATACGCCGCGCCGCACGGGTTCAAGCTCGTCGATGATTTCCATTGCCCGCACCTTGGGGGCCCCGGTCAGGGTGCCGGCCGGGAAAGTCGCGCGCAGTACATCCATATTGCTTAAACCTTCTTTCAGGATGCCGCTTACATTGGAAACCAGGTGCATGACGTGGGAATAGCGCTCTATGGCCATGGTGTCGGTAACGTTGACCGAACCGGTTTCCGAGATGCGGCCCACGTCATTACGGGCCAGGTCGATCAGCATGACGTGCTCGGCGCGTTCTTTGGGGTCGGCCTGCAACTCGTCGGCAAGCTGGGCGTCCTGCTCGGGAGTTCCGCCACGCTTGCGGGTGCCGGCGAGGGGGCGGATGGTGACCTGCGTCTTCTTGCGGTCCTGCTCGGTGACGGTTTCTTGGCGCACGAGAATTTCCGGCGACGAACCCACCACGTGGAAATCATCGAAATCCCAGTAGTACATATAGGGCGATGGGTTGAGTGAGCGTAGCGAGCGGTACAGCGATAGCGGCGAATCGCGGTATGGCTTGACGATGGTCTGGCCCACCTGAACCTGCATCAGGTCGCCGGCGGCGATGTATTCCTTCGCCTTGAGCACGGCCGCAATGTAGTCTTCTTTCTTGAAATCGCGCTGGCTTTCGGTTTGCAGGCTGGCATAGGCGTACGGAATAACAACGGGCGTGCGCAATTTCTGGCGCAGGTCCTTGAGCCGCTGACGGGCCTGGGCATAGGCTTCGGGCTCGCGGGGGTCGGCATACACGATCAGGTAGGTGCGACCGGCCAGGTTGTCGACCACGACGAACTCATCCACATGCAGCAACATGATGTCGGGCACGGCCGAATCCGGCCCGCCCGGGAAGGGCTTGACGGCGGGCCCCAGGCGCGGCTCGATATGCCGAACCGTATCGTAGCCGAAATAGCCGGCCAGCCCGCCCGCGAAGCGTGGCATGCCTGGGCGCAGCGCCACCTTGAAACGCTGCTGGTACGACTCGATGAAGCTAAGCGGATCGCCTTCGTGCGCCTCGACCACGCTGCCATTGCTTACCACTTCGGTTAGCGTGCCGCTTGCGCGTATCACCGTCTTGGCCGGCAGGCCGATAAACGAGTATCGCCCAAAGCGTTCGCCACCCACCACTGACTCAAGCAAGCAGCTATTGCGACCCCCTTCCGGGGCGGCATGGGCGAGCTTCAGGTAGATGGAAAGCGGGGTATCCAGATCGGCATAGGTTTCCGCGATGAGAGGGATGCGGTTATAGCCGTCTGCGGCCAGGGCATTGAACTCGATTTCTGTCATGGTGGTCTCGATGTGGTTTTGTGCACGCACCGGACAGGAATCAAAAAAGCCCGGCGGCATGGGATTGGCGGCGGGCTTAGCTTGGCGACACTGGCGGCGCGGCGGCTTACTGTTGCAAGGCCCAAAGGGCCGCTTCGTCGATGGTGGAAACTATAGCATCCGCATCCAGGTTTTGCACTCCCTGGCCTTCGTTGTATCCGTAGGGCACCGCTATGACAGCCATGTCGGCGGCCCGGGCGGCCTGGACGTCGTTTTGCGAGTCTCCGATCATCAGCGTGTCTTGTGGACGGCTGTCAAGCAGTTCGCAAGCGTGTTGCAAAGGCAGGGGGTCGGGTTTCTTGCGGGCGCAAGTATCGCCGCTGACGGCGTGCTCGAAGAAACCGGCCAGGCCGGTGCTTACCAGCAGGGGTTCGGTGAACTCATGCGGCTTGTTGGTAACAACCGCCATCTTCATGCCCTGATCGCGAAACGCCTTCAGGCCGTCGAGTACGCCTTCGTAAATGACAGACTTATCGCCATTGACGGTGTGGTAATACTGATAGAAGAGGTCCATGCCTTCGGCCAGGCGTTCAGGGGCCAGGGGTTCGTCGGGCCGCAACTTGTCTTGCAGCGCCCGGCGCACCAGAACCTCGCTGCCCTTGCCTACATACGTAGAGACAATGTCCTGGCGCAGCGGCGGCAAGCCCATCGCCAGACGCATGCCATTGATGCCGTCGGTCAGGTCGGGAATGGTGTTCAGCAGCGTGCCGTCCAGATCGAACAGGACAGAGGTGAAGCGCATGGCGACTCCGGAATAAAAGGCCCAGGCGGCAATAAGTTCAAGTGGATATCGTTTCGGCTCGGGCGAGCTGGGAGCGCATGGCGTCGATGACTGCCTTGTAGTCGGGCTGGCCGAATATGGCTGACCCTGCAACGAAGGTATCGGCGCCGGCAGCGCGGATTTCGGCGATGTTATCCACCTTGACCCCGCCGTCGATCTCGAGTGCGATGGGCCGGCCGCCGTTGTTTTCCCACAGGTCGATCCGCTGGCGGGCTTGGCGCAGCTTGCGCAAGGTAGAGGGGATGAAGCTTTGGCCCCCGTAGCCCGGGTTGACCGACATCAGAAGTATGACGTCAAGCTTGTCCATGACATAATCAAGATGGTGCAGCGGCGTGGCCGGGTTGAACACCAGGCCGGCCTTGCAGCCGTGTTCCTTGATTAGCGCCAGCGTGCGGTCGGGGTGGCGCGAAGCCTCAGGGTGAAACGTAATGATATCGGCGCCGGCTTTGGCAAATTGCGGGATCAGGGCGTCTACCGGCTCTACCATCAGGTGCACGTCGATGGGAGCCGTGGTGTGGGGGCGCAGCGCTTCGCACACCATGGGTCCCACCGTAAGGTTGGGCACGTAGTGGTTGTCCATCACGTCAAGGTGTATCCAGTCGGCTCCGGCTTCGACGACGTTGCGAACCTCTTCGCCCAAGCGGGCAAAGTCGGCGGCCAGTAAACTGGGGGCGATACGAGTGACGGGTGCGGTGCTCATGAGCGTAAACTAAATCCGTTGTTCAACTACGATATGGGGCGATCAAGCGCCATTATTGCAGTTTGGCGGCAATTTGGCAGGCGATGGCCAAGGCGAAGCCCAATTCGGAACCATATATGAAGCCATACAACATCAGTGTCAGCGTAACTCCGCAGTATCTACCCGAGCAGTCCGAGCCCAACGAGGGGCAATTCATGTTCGCCTACACGGTGCGCATCACCAACAACGGCGAAAACTCGGTGCAGGTCATCAGCCGCCACTGGATCATCACCGACGCCGACCAAAAAGAACAAGAAGTGCGCGGGCTGGGCGTAGTGGGCCAGCAACCGCTGCTGGCTCCGGGCGAAACATTCGAATACACCAGTGGTTGTCCATTGCCCACGCCTTTCGGTACGATGCGAGGCACGTACTATTGCGTTGGCGACAATGGCATTCCTTTCGAGGCGCCGATCGATGAATTCGTGCTGGCCATGCCGCGCACACTCCATTAGCATGCTGTCCAGACGCCCATCGGGCGCCTGCCCTGTATCCCGCAAAGCCTTGCCCGGAGCCCTATGAGCCGTACCCAGACCCTGCTTTCAATCGCCGTGTTGGCGCTCTTGGCGGCGTGCAGCGCGGTGCCTATTGACACCGAAGAAGCCGCCGCGCCCGATGAAGCCAAGGACATTGCTTTACAGCCGCTGTCGGTGCCGCCGTTGTCGGCCTTGCCCGAAACGCCCGCACGCGCGCTCGAAGGCAAGTTCGTGGCGGTCAGCTGGAGCGTGCTGCCGGGCTGGCAGGCCGATAATCTCGACCAGGTCTGGAAGGGTTTCATCAACAACTGCAAGGGCCTGATGCGCCCGGTTTCAGGCTCATTGGCCATGCCGGCACGAGCCGCGCCCCGGGTCTGGCAGCCGGTATGTGCGGCCGCACAGCAGGCGGGCCTGAGCGACGAGGCCGGCGGCGCGCAAGTGCGCAGCTTTCTTGAGGCGCAGTTGCAACCCTGGCGTCTGCTCGACACAGCGGGCAAGCCCGCCAAGAACACCGTCACCGGCTATTACGAACCGCTTATCCGGGCGTCGCGCAAGCGCACAGGCGAATATCAATGGCCGCTGTATGCTCCCCCGGAAGATCTATTGACTATCGACCTGGGTTCGGTCTACCCCGAGCTGGCGGGCAAGCGCATACGCGGCAAGCTGCAAGGCAACCGGGTGGTGCCGTACGATACGCGGGCGCAGATCGCCGGCGCTGAAAAACAGCCCCCCGTTATTGTCTGGGCCGACGACCCGGTCGAAGCCTTCTTCCTACAAATTCAAGGTTCCGGGCGCGCCCAGCTTGATGATGGCAAGATGATCCGGCTGGCCTACGCCGACCATAATGGCAGGCCGTATGCCTCTATCGGCAGGTGGTTGGCCGACCAGGGCGAAATGCCGCTGGCTCAAACCTCGATGCAAAACATCAAGGCCTGGGCCAAGCGCAACCCGGGCCGGGTGCAAGAAATGCTTAATGCCAATTCAGCCATGGTGTTCTTCCGCGAAGAGCGCATTACCGACCCGCAGCTTGGCCCCAAGGGGGCGTATAGCATTCCCCTGATCGGCGAGCGCGCGGTTGCCATCGATACGCGATTTGTACCCTTGGGAACACCGGTGTACCTGGCCACCCAGTATCCTGCCTCGAACGAGCCGCTGCGTCGCTTGATGTACGCCCAGGACACCGGCGCCGCCATCAAAGGCGCCGCCCGCACCGACTTTTATTGGGGCTTTGGCGACGAGGCCGGAGCCAAGGCCGGCCGCATGAAGCAAAGCGGCGAGATGTGGTTGCTTTGGCCCAAGGGGGCCGGCGCCCCGACGGCGCGATGAATACGAATCAAATCTTGGTATGCGGTACCGGCATCGTCGGGCTGGCCGCCGCGCTGGGCTTGGCCCGCGCCGGTGAGAAAGTGGCTTTGCTGGGGCCGCGCAACCCACCCGAGCCGGCCCGGGCGGACGTCTATTTTCCACGCGTGTATGCACTGTCGTCTGAAAGCCGGCGCTTTCTGGATGTGCTGGGCGTATGGGACATGCTTGATCTTGATCGAATTACGCCGGTTGAGTCGATGCGTGTCTACGGTGACGCCAGCGGTCAGGTCGATTTGCAAGCGTGGCAGGCGGTGCAGCCGGAAATGGCTTGGATTATTGAATCCAGCGAGCTGGAACGGGTGCTGCACCAGGCAGTAAAGATGTTCGGCATTCAATGGCATGACGACCGCTTTCAGGCGCTGCAAAAAAACAGTGTCCAGACCGAATCGGGCCGCAGTCTTCCCGCCGCGCTGGTTATAGGCGCAGATGGCGCCGATTCGCCGGTACGTACCGCGGCGGGCATCTCGCAAAAATCGCGGGCGTATGGCCAGACGGGCCTGGTTACACACCTTACGGCAGAGCGGCCGCATGGCAATGCGGCCATGCAATGGTTTGCTTCCGACAGTGTCTTGGCCTTGCTGCCCATGCCCGATACTTCCGACGGACATCAGGTTTCCATGGTGTGGTCGATGAACGACGAGCAGGCCAAGCATTTGCAGTCGATGCCGCAGGCCGACCGCGATGCCCGCCTTGCCGTCAGCCTTTTGGCTGCCACGGACGGGGTGCTGGGGCGCTTGTCCGTGCGCAGCGGGGTCTATGGATTTCCTTTGTTTCTTGAACGCAGCGACATGGTGGCGCCGGGCGTCGCCTTGGCCGGAGACGCGGCGCATCGCGTGCACCCCTTGGCAGGTCAGGGCCTGAACCTTGGCCTTGGGGATGTGGCGCAATTGCTTGAGGTTTTACGGGCTCGCCCACAGTGGTGCGGTCCAGGGCAGATCAGCTTGCTGCGGCGCTATCGGCGGGCACGAGCCGAACCGGTGTTGGCGATGGGCCTGGTTACCGACGGCTTGCACCGGCTGTTTGCTTCGGAATTTGCACCGGTTGTCATGGCGCGAAACGCAGGCATGCGCTTGGTTGATCGGCTTCCGTTTGTCAAGCGTCGGCTGATCGTTGGCGCCTCGGGGGAAAAGCCGCGTTAGACCGACCGCTGCGTTAAAGTGCACCGCGTTAAAGTGCACCGCGTTAAAGTTCTTGTTGGTGGCCCGTTATTTGTGAGAAAGGTTTCCTGTACTTCTGGATTTTGAAGAAAGAAGCGCAGCATGCGAAATGGCAACGTTATTTGAACAGTTTGTGAAGGTCTATTTATGATTTTTGATATGGCAAAGGGCGTAGCGGCGCTCGCGCTGGCGGCGGGTTGTCTCCTTGGGCCCGCCATGGTGCACGCGCAAGCGGCGCCGGCTGGTGGAGCTGCAAGTGTCGAGACGGCGAGGGACAAGCAGGTAGCGGCCGAGGCCGGGGCTGCCGAAGCGGCGACCGACGGAGCAGCAGCCGTTGAGGCGACGGCGGGCGAAACGGATCAGGCCGGGTCGCCAGTGGCGGAGCAGACCGCATCGCAAACTCCGGATCCGGCCGCTTCGAAAACTGCGGATGCGAACGAAAGGGGCGACGTTGCCGGACAAGATTCCGCGGCGGCTGGTGAGGGTGCGCTTTCGGCTGCGGTGGAGCAAACGCCCGAACAGGTTGCGGCAAGCGTGAAGGCTGCGTTCGAAAAAGAGTTCCCCGGGATCAACCTGGACGATGTTCGGCCTACACGGTTCGCGGGCATCTTTGAGCTGCGTATAGGTTCTGATCTTCTATACACGAACGAGAAGGCTGAGTATGTGTTGCAGGGCACGCTGATCGATGCGCGCAACAAGGAAGACCTTACTGCGAAACGCCTTGATGAACTGACGCGGGTTGCATTTGATTCTCTCCCGCTTGAGTCGGCGATCAAGCAGGTGAAGGGCGACGGCTCTCGGAAGATTGCGGTGTTCGAGGACCCGAACTGCGGTTACTGCAAGCGGCTGCATCAAACGCTTGAAGGCATGGATAACTACACGGTCTATACGCTGCTATTCCCGATTTTGTCGCCTGATTCTACGGTGAAGGCGCGCAATATCTGGTGCGCGGCGGATAGGGTGCAAGCTTGGCGCGATCAGATGCTGAAGAACCAGGCGCCGCCCAATGCGCAGTGTGAAACGCCTATAGAAGCTAATCTGGCTTTCGGCCGGGGGTTGTTGGTGCGGGGTACGCCGGCGATTATTTTCGAAGATGGCAGCCGGGTGAACGGTGCTTTGCCGCGCGAAGCCTTGGAGAAGAGGCTGGATGATGCTACGGCGGCAGTTGCTGCTGGGGGCTAAGGGTTAAGTCGTCGCTTCTGAGTTCTTTTGTCGGGCAAGTCGTGGTGCAAGACTGCCCGGGCCCGCAGCCGGCGGGCCGACCGTTGACCGGACTTCCCGAATTTGCCAGGTTCGGTCAGGCGTCGGCAGAACTCGACTTCAGCGCTTCGGGACTCGGCCAGGACCTGTCATTCGGGCTAAAAGCAGATGCCCTACTTCGCCATGATTACTAAACTCCCAGAATCGATTGCAGATCAGGTATTTGATGCGCTTTCAATTCTAGAAAACCATCTTGGTGAAACCATTCAGGCGATTCACTTGTTCGGATCTGCGGTTGACGGCGGCTTAAAGCCATTCAGTGATATCGACTTGTTGATCACCGTGAACGTTCCTTTAGACGCGTCAACCAGGGCGGCATTGATGTCCGATCTGCTATCGGTATCGGCTTTTCCTGGCACCGATGTTGCGTGTCGCGCACTTGAAGTGACTGTACTGGTGCACGAAGATGTGGTGCCGTGGCGATACCCGGCGAGACGGCAGCTGCAATTCGGTGAATGGTTGCGTGACAATATCAATGCAGGGATTTTTGAGCCGGCAATGGCGGACCATGATCTAGCTATATTGTTGACACAGGTGCAGCGCCATAGCGTTGACTTGTACGGTCCGGCAGCCCGAGAATTTTTCGATGAAGTTCCTGTCAGCGATGTTCAGCGTTCATTACTGGAAACGTTGTCGCTCTGGAAAACAGAGGCAGATTGGGCAGGAGACGAAAGAAACATCGTTCTTGCCTTAGTACGTATTTGGTACACAGTGATGACGGGAGACATTGCGTCCAAGGATGCTGCTGCAGACTGGGCTGTTCAGCGCCTGCCTAGCCAGCACAAACACATCGTTATTGCCGCAAGAGATGCCTACCTGGGACTGGGAGCAGTCGATCCAGCAGCCTATCCGCAAGAACGGGCGGAACTTCTGAATTACATCCGCTCTAGTGTGATGGCGAAGCTGCGATAGCTGAAGCGATTTGGTTGAACATGCGTCCGATTTTTATCCGGAGCGGACGGTGAAGTAAATAAGGGGTCACTTAGTGATTGAATTCAGCGGCCGCCGAAAGCGGTCCGCTGGAATGATTTGTTAGCGCACCTGAGCAATTAACCACCTTTTCGCTTCGCCCCACGCCCTGTCTCTTCATCTCATCGTTTCGGCATATTCAGCGAAGTAGAAAACAACTCAAATATAAGCTGCCTCAGCCACTGGTTGCCTGGTTCCTTATGAAACTTTGCATGCCAAAACAGGTTGATGCCGATCTGTGGAAGCTCTACCGGATGGTCGACGTAACGCAGGCCGAAGGGCTCGGCGCAGCGATAGGCGTAGCGTTCTGGCACGGTGGCGATCATGTCAGTTGAGGCCAGGATGTGGCCGATGGCTACGAAGTGGGGCACGAGCAGCCGGACGCGGCGTTTTTCCTCGGCGCTTTCTATGATTTCGTCCATTTTTGCGTGCCCCGTTCCGGCCGAAACAACCACTACGTGGTCGGCGGCGTAGAACTCTCGCCGGGTTACTTTTCGCTTGTCCAGGGCGTGTCCGCGCCGGAAGAGGCAGACGTAGCGCTGCATGAACAGCCGCTGTTGAAAGAAGTTGGTCTTAAGCTGGGGCAATAGGCCGATGGCCAGGTCGACGTTGCCTGCCTCCATGTCGTCGCGAAGTTTTTCGGCGCTGTTGCGTACGGTGCTGACTGTGACGCCTGGCGCCACTTCTTCCAGGCGGTCCATCAAGGGGGGCAGCAGCTCGATTTCGCCAAGGTCGGTCATGGCCAGGGTGAATCGGCGGTTGCTGGTGGCGGGGTCGAAGGTGGTGCGCTGTGAAAGGGTGGTTTGTATGGTGCTCAATGCATAGGCGATGGGCTCGGCCAATTGCAAGGCGTAAGGGGTGGGCTCCATGCCGCGCGTGGTGCGCAGGAAGAGTTCATCGTTGAGCAATGTGCGCAGTCGCCTCAGGGCGTTGCTGACGGCGGGTTGGGTCAGCCCCAGTTTGTCGGCGGCGGCAGAGACGCTGCGTTCCATCAGCAGGTGGTTGAAGACAACAAGAAGGTTGAGGTCGAGGTCTTTGATGTCCATGGGGCGTCAGCCGTGGCGGCACGGTTCTCGTGTCGTATTCATAGCATGAATATAAAGCATTCATCATATTCTATATATTTATCGGGTGTGGCTGCATATACTTGCTTCAGACGCGTCAAAAGCGCGGCGCCGCGTAGTTGTGCGGCTGTCTAGCCAAAAGCCATTCAAAGCAGACTTCGCAGGCGCTACACCGCCCTAGATAAAACATCGCGAAGCTGCATCGAGACGACAACACTCTGAATTCATAATGCCTTGCCGCACGCACGCTGCGTTTGCCGATATGGGCGACAAAACGGGTTTTACTGATGGAACTGCTGGTACAACCATTGGATCAAACGCTGCCTTTCGAGTCGGGCGCGAATTTGCTGCAGGCGCTTCGTGATAACGATGTGCCTGTTTCATACAGCTGTATGTCGGGCCGCTGCGGCACGTGTCGGTGCAAGGTGGTTGACGGCCATGTGCTGGAATCTGGCCGTGAGATAAAACGCACGGGGCTTGATGACGGACGCTATGTATTGGCGTGCATGAGCGTGTTGACCGAAAGCTGCACAATAGAAATTCCCGAGCCGGACGAGATCGTGACGCATCCGGCCAAGATTCTGAAAGCGAAGGTCGTAGCTATTGAAGATCTGGCGCACGACATTAAAGGCATACGTCTCAAGTCGGCGAAGCCGTTGGAGTTTTCACCGGGGCAGTATGCTACCTTGCAGTTCACACCCGACCACATCCGCCCCTATTCCATGGCGGGGCTTGCCGCAGACGACACGCTGGAATTTCACGTGCGTGTGGTGCCTGATGGCCGTGTCAGCGGCTATGTGGCCAACGAATTGAAAGTGGGTGACCCGGTGCGGGTTACCGGCCCATTGGGTACGGCCTATTTGCGCGTCAAGCACGATGGCCCGATTCTGTGCGTGGCGGGCGGCACGGGCTTGGCGCCGGTGCTATCGATTGTGCGTGGTGTACTTGAAGGCGGCATGAAAAACCCTGTATATGTGTATTTTGGGGTTCGGTCGCCAGCCGATATCTATAAGGCGGATGTGCTTGAGAAGCTTGCCCGCCGGTACGACAATTTGAAGGTACATGTGGTGGTGACGGCGGGTGCTGCAGGTACAGAATGGCGCCAAGGCTTGGTTACCGACGCGGTAGATCACGATTGGGCGCGGTTCCACGGATGCCGTGCTTATGTGTGCGGTGCGCCTCCGATGGTGGAGGCCGCCGCGTTGATGCTTACCCGCAAGGGTTTGAGCCTGGACCATATTTATGCCGACGCGTTCTACGCGAGCGGCGACTGACATTACGGCGGTGTCGCGCCAAGTGCTGGCGCGGCTGATCGAGTTTTTTGCATGAAGGAGACCCTCATGAGCAATATGCCAGCAGTTTTTCCTGAAGAGCCGGTTTGGGAGGGCGACGGCAGCAGCCGGATTCCATTCTGGGCTTATACCGACGAAGCGCTTTACAAGAAAGAGCTCGAGCGCTTCTTTTACGACAATCATTGGTGTTATGTGGGGCTTGAGGCCGAAGTGCCCGAGCCGGGCGACTTCAAGCGCACGGTCATCGGTGAGCGTTCGGTGATCATGACGCGCGACATGGAAGGCGGCATCAATGTTATTGAGAATGTCTGCGCCCACCGCGGCATGCAGTTCTGTCGCGAGCGCTCGGGCAACAAGAAAGAGCTTGTCTGTCCGTATCATCAATGGAACTACAGCCTCAAGGGTGATCTTCAGGGGGTTCCGTTTTTGCGCGGCGTAAAGCGCGACGGCCAGGTGCAGGGCGGCATGCCCAAAGAGTTCAAGACCAAGGAAAACAACTTGAACAAGCTGCGCGTGGCGACGCGCGGCGGTGTTGTGTTTGCCTCGTTCAACCACGAAATCGAAAGCTTCGAAGAATTCCTGGGCCCCGAGATACTGGGGTATTTCGACCGTCTGTTCAACGGCCGCAAGCTGAAGATACTGGGTTACAACCGTCAACGCATTCCGGGCAACTGGAAGCTGATGCAAGAAAATATCAAAGACCCTTATCACCCGGGCCTGCTGCACACCTGGTTCATCACCTATGGGCTTTGGCGCGCTGACAATAAGTCGGCGCTGCGCATGGACGACAAGCACCGCCACGCTGCAATGATCTCAACCCGAGGCAATGCCCAGGCGAAGAACGAGGTAACCAGCGGCGTCACCAGCTTCAAGGAAAGCATGGAGATCAAGGACAAGCGCTTGCTCGACATCGTGCACGAGCCGTGGTGGGGCGAGCCCACAGCCGTGATGATGACCATCTTCCCCAGCGTGATCTTTCAGCAGCAGGTCAACAGTGTGTCCACCCGGCATATCCAGCCCAGTGGGCCGGGCGCCTTTGATTTCGTCTGGACGCACTTCGGTTTTGAAGACGACACACCCGAGATGACTCAGCGCCGCCTCGTGCAGGCCAACCTGTTCGGGCCGGCGGGCTTTGTCTCGGCGGACGACGGCGAGGTGATCGAGTTTTCGCAATGCGGGTTCGAGCAAAAGCCCTATCACCGGGCATTGGCTGAATTGGGCGGCTATGGTGTCGAAGACACCGAGCACATGGTTACCGAAACACTGATACGCGGCATGTACGAGTACTGGCGCAAGGTTATGGAGGTTTAAGCAAAGATGGACATGCAGACATACATCAATCTGAATAATCTCTATGCCGAGTATGCGGCGGCGGTCGACGCGGAAGATTGGGAGAAATGGGTTAGCTTCTTCGAAGAAGAATGCGAATACAAGGTTCAGCCGCGCGAGAACCACGAGCGGGGCTTTCCCTTGTCGACGATGTGGTTCATCAGCCGCAATATGCTCGAAGACCGGGTTTACGGCATACGTGAAACGCTATTCCACGACCCTTATTATCAGCGTCACGTGGTGGGTGCGCCGCGCATCATCAGCTTCGAGAACGGCGTGATCGAGTCAGAGGCCAACTACGCGGTGTTTCGCACCAAATACGATGGCGAATCCACGGTGTTCAACGTGGGCCGCTACATCGACCGCATTCAGGTAGGCGAAGCCGGCCTGAAGTTCAAGTCGCGATATTGCATCTACGACTCGGAAATGATCGCCAACTCGATCATATATCCGGTTTGACGAACACTTTTTTAGATCAGTCAAAAAGCTAAAAGGAGAAGGCCCGATGGCAAATTGGATCGACGTATTTGCGCACGAAGATGTGCCCGAGGACGACGTTGTGGGTGTGGATGCGGCGGGGCTGCAATTGGCGCTGTACGGCGTAGAGGGCGAGGTTTACGCCACCGACAATATCTGTACGCACGGGCATGCGCGCCTGTGCGATGGGTTTCTGGAAGACTTCGAAATAGAATGCCCCTTGCACCAGGGCAGATTCGACGTGCGCACTGGAAAAGCGCTATGCGAACCCCTGACTGAGGATATTCGAGTATATCCAGTGAAGATAGAAGACGGTAGAGTATGGGTCGAAATTGAATAATGGTGTTGAAGCCGGCGCGCCCGCGGGATGATTCTTCGTAGCCGCGGGTAATTAATATAAAAACACTAATTGACCAAGGATACCCAAAGGGGGAGACAGAATGACCACGCTCGTTTTATCCCAGCTGCTCAACGGCATCCAGTACGGTGTGCTGTTGTTTTTGCTGGCGGCGGGGCTGACGCTGGTTTTTGGCATCATGAGCTTCGTGAATCTCACGCACGGCTCTTTATACATGTTGGGCGCCTATTTCGGCGCCACCGCATACAACCAGACCAGTTCCTTCCTGCTGGCCATCGTTGCGGCGGTAGGGGGCTGCATCATTGTCGGCATTGTCCTCGAGCGCCTGGCGGTCT
>NZ_JBIQLE010000038.1:0-29573 GCF_044464525.1 Pusillimonas sp. | reverse complement strand
TAGTCGCCGTTGAGGCTGAGGGGGGCAATGACGTCGTACTCGGCCGGAGGCAACAGAATCTGCTGCAGGAAGGCGTCGGCGATGGAATCCTTGACCGTGATCTCGCGACCGGTCTTGGGATTCTTGAATTTGCACCATGGGCCGCCGTCGATCAGCTCGGCGCCGAATTCTTTTTGGGCAAGCTCGTAACCCCAGTCACGGAAGCCACCTTCGGTGAACTTCATGATGTTGCCCTTGTGAACCAACGTGACCGACGACTTGTCGTTGTCGATGGCGTATTGAATGGCCTTGCGGACCAGGCGCTGGGTGCCTTCGCGCGAGACAGGCTTGACGCCGATGCCGGAGGTTTCCGGGAAGCGAATCTTGTCGACGCCCATTTCTTTTTGCAGGAAGTCGATAAGTTTCTTGGCGTCGGCGCTTTCTGCTTCGAACTCGATACCGGCGTAGATGTCTTCCGAGTTTTCACGGAAGATGACCATATTGGTTTTCTCGGGCTCTTTAACCGGCGAAGGCACACCCTTGAAGTACTGGATGGGACGCAGGCAGACGTACAGGTCGAGCTGCTGACGCAGGGCCACGTTGAGCGAGCGGATGCCGCCGCCCACAGGTGTGGTCAGGGGGCCTTTGATGGATACGACGTACTCTTTGACGGCATCAAGCGTTTCTTCGGGCAGCCAGACGTCGGGGCCGTAGACCTTGGTGGATTTTTCTCCGGCGTAGACTTCCATCCAGTGAATCTTGCGCTTGCCGGCGTAAGCTTTTTGCACGGCGGCGTCAACGACCTTGAGCATGACCGGAGTAATATCGGCACCCGTGCCATCGCCTTCGATGTACGGAATCACCGGTTCGTCAGGAACATTAAGCGAAAAATCGGCGTTGACCGTGATTTTTTGGCCCGACTCGGGGACCTTGATGTGCTGATAAGACATGGACGCTCCAGTTTGCTGCATAAAGGAAAGATTCAGTGAAACTGCAACATTATAGACCAAGTCTTATATAAGACTAAGACCCGGAAAAATAGCTCGGCGTCCATTTTAACGGCTATCGCGCGTTTCTGCGGAATGAATCGCAAAGCCGGGCCAGCACACTGCGCGGTTAAACTAACGGTTTGATTCAAGCCTTTTTCGTCTATGTTCAACCCATCCCGCGAGCAGGTTCGACGTTTTTTTGCCGACGCCTGGTCCAAGCATCGCAAGGCCGGCGTGCTTACGCCGCTGGAAAGCATGGCGATCGACTGGATGCTTCAGCATCCCGAATACCATGCCGCGCTAGAAGACCCGGACGCCGTTGAAGCTGATTTTCCAGTCGAGGCCGGCCAGACCAACCCCTTTTTGCATCTTTCCATGCACTTGGCCATCAGTGAGCAGCTTTCCATTGATCAGCCGCCGGGCATCAAGGCAGCCTACGAACAGCTTCTGGCCACCCGCGATGCCCACGCGGCGGCACACGAAATCATGGAATGCCTGGGCGAGGTTGTGTGGGAAGCCCAAAGGCTGGGCACGCCATTCAGCAACGACACCTATCTGGATCTGATCCGCAGGCGGGTGTCCCGCAATTGACCAAGCCGAATTGACAAAGCCGCCGAACCTTGCGGCGGGCGGCTTTGAATTACAGCGTGAACAGGCTTACTTGCTGACCGACAAAGGTGAAGGCAGCGAGGCAAGCCAAGCCGAGATGTTTTCGATGTCGGCTTCGCTAAGTTGCTGCACCATGGCGCCCATGACAGCATTCTTGCGTACGTTGGACGTTGCCGGCGCGCCGGCTTGCCCGCGCTTGTATGTCTTAAGCGAATGCGCCAGGTAATCGGCGTGCTGCCCCGCCAGGATGGGGTAAGAGGGCAAGGTGGAAGTCTTGGCATCGGCGCCATGACAGGTTGCGCAAGTGTACTTCTGGAAGGCAGCCTGGCCGGCGGCAAGATCGGCCGCGTGGGCGGAAGCCCCGAAGGCTGCAAACAGGGAGGCCGCTACGGCAAGAGTCAGTTTGTTCATGTCGTCTCCCGGGTTATTTGAGGCTGGAGTAATAAGCCGCAAGATCGGCCATGTCTTGGTCGCTAAGGCTTCTGGCGATGGCTTCCATGGTGGGGAAGGTGCGTCCGCCGTTCGCGTATTCTTGCAACGCGGCCACGATGTACTCGGCGTTTTGCCCGGCGATCATGGGAACGTGATAAACCTCGGGAAAGCTGGCCTTGTATCCTTTGATGCCATGACAGCCGATGCACATGGATACTTTATCGACTGCCGCTTTTGCATCGCCCACAGGCGCGTCGGCGGCCACGGCCGAGCCGGCGATTCCACAGAATGCCGTTACGGCCAGCGCAGAAATCGTGCGCTTGAAATTTGTTCGCAACTTCATATTAGCTCTTTTAGCAGTAGATAAAAGCCGGCCCTCAACCCCTCATGACCGACGAACCCGTTGGATTGTACGATAATTGAAGCCATACCCGCCACGTATCTGATCAACCCTCTTGGCGCAGCCGGCATAAACGCGCCCATAGACACACGGAAACTCCATGACATCAAACCCCTCGACAACGCAACGCTTTGAAGGAACCGAACGCTACGTCGCCACCGACGACCTGAAACTGGCGGTCAATGCCGCCTTGTCGCTGCAACGGCCGCTGCTTATCAAAGGAGAACCGGGCACGGGCAAGACCATGCTGGCCGAAGAGGTGGCCGCCGCCCTTGAACGCCCGCTTTTGCAATGGCATATCAAGTCGACCACCAAGGCCAACCAGGGCCTCTACGAATACGATGCCGTCTCTCGGCTTCGTGACTCACAGCTTGGAGACGAAAAAGTACGCGATATTGGCAATTACATTATAAAGGGCGTGCTATGGCGCGCCTTCGAATCGCCCGAACCCGTGGTGGTGCTGATCGACGAAATCGACAAGGCCGACATCGAGTTCCCCAACGACCTGTTGCGCGAGCTGGACCGCATGGAGTTCCATGTGTACGAAACACGCCAGACCATCCAGGCCAAGCACCGCCCATTGATCATTATCACTTCGAACAACGAAAAAGACCTGCCCGACGCCTTCCTGCGCCGATGCTTTTTCCACTATATCAGCTTCCCTGAGCCGGACACCATGCGCGACATTGTGTCCGTACATTTTCCCACCATCAAGCAAGATGTTTTGTCGGCGGCGCTGGATACCTTCTTCGCCCTGCGCGACGCCCCTGGCCTCAAGAAAAAACCTTCCACGTCAGAATTTCTGGACTGGTTGCGGCTGCTGATGAGCGAGGCGGTGCCGGCGGCGCAAATCGCCAACGTGCAAGATCTGCCTGTAATGGCCGGCGCCCTGCTCAAGAACGAACAAGACCTGACCTTGCTGCAGCGCCTGGCCTCTATCAGCCGCGCCAGTCGCCGCTAGGTGAACACTTTCATGTCTGACACACAGTTGCGAGTATCAGCGCCATGCTGACGGATTTTTTCTATCACTTACGAGCCCACAAGCTGCCCGTTTCGGTGCAAGAGTACCTGACCTTGCTCGAAACACTGCAGTCGGGCGTCATGCCTCCCACCCTGGATGATTTCTACCATGTTGCACGCATGACACTGGTCAAGGACGAAACCCTGTTCGACCGCTACGACCAAGCCTTCGGCACGTTCTATCGGGAACTCGAGGCCGCCCTGCCCGACGCCAAGGAAATCCCCCTCGACTGGTTTTTGAAGGAATTCCAGAAGCACCTGACCCCTGAAGAAAAAGCCGCCATCGAAAAGCACGGCTGGGACAAGTTGATGGAGCTCTTCAAGCAGCGCCTCGAAGAGCAACAAGAACGGCATGCCGGCGGCAATAAATGGATAGGCACAGGCGGCACATCAGCCTTCGGGCACGGCGGCTATCATCCCGAAGGCATACGCGTGGGCGGCCCGTCGGCAGGCAACCGCACAGCCGTCAAGGTTTGGGAAAAACGCGAATTTCGCGACTATGACGACCAGCAGGAACTGGGCACGCGCAACTTCAAGATGGCGTTGCGCCGCTTGCGGCGCTTTGCACGCGAAGGGGCCGAACTGGAGCTTGACCTGGACGACACCATACGCAGCACGGCGCGCAATGCCGGCTTTCTCGACCTGCAAATGGTTCCGGAACGCCACAACACGGTGAAGGTCCTGATGCTGCTGGATGTGGGCGGCAGCATGGACGACCATATCAAGCGCGTCGAAGAGCTCTTCTCGGCGGCACGCAGCGAATTCCGCCACCTGGAAGTTTTCTACTTCCATAACTGCCCCTACGAGTCGTTATGGCGCGACAACACCCGACGCCGGACCGAGCGCTTTGAGACCTGGGACATTCTGCGCACCTACAACGAAGACTGGCGCCTGATCATCGTAGGCGACGCCACCATGAGCCCATACGAAATTCTGCATCCGGGAGGCTCCGTCGAACATCACAATGCCGAAACGGGCGCCGCCTGGTTGCAACGCCTGCTCGATAACTGGCCGCGCGCGGCATGGCTCAACCCCGAGCCTGAAGGATATTGGCCTTACAGGCAGTCAATCGCCATCATCAACAACATCATGCATGATCGCATGTACAGTGTGACCGTAAGCGGGCTCGAGCAGGCCATGCGCGACCTGTCGAAATGAACTTGCGCGCCCGCCCGCACTCAAATCCTGTATCTGTGCGCTGCGACACGACGGCCGAACGGCTCTTTAGCTTATCTAATTTGAAACGCCTGGAACGCAAAAAAACATGAGCCACTATTTTTCTCGCTTCTTCCTTCTTTGCGCGCTGCTGCTTGGCGGCTTCGTCCCTACGTCATGGGCCCAAGCGCCAAACGCCTTGCCGGCCGGCATCACCCAGGGGCCTTCCATTGAAGGCACCACCGAATACACCCTGCCGAACGGCTTGCGGGTGTTACTGACGCCTGATGCCTCCAAACCGAATGTCACGGTCAACATGACCTATCTGGTCGGTTCCCGCCATGAAAATTACGGCCAAACCGGCATGGCGCACTTGCTCGAACATATGCTGTTCCGCGGCACGCCTTCGCTGCCCAACGCCTTGGGCGAGTTCTCTCGTCGCGGGCTGCGCGCCAACGGCACGACCAGCACCGATCGCACCAACTATTACGCCAGCTTCGCCGCCGACCCCGAAACGCTCGAGTGGTATATACGCTGGCAAGCCGACGCGATGATCAATGCCACTATTTCGCAAGAAGATCTTGACTCCGAAATGACGGTCGTTCGCAACGAAATGGAAAGCGGCGAGAACAATCCGGTTCAGATACTGATCCAGAAGATGCAGGCGGCCGCATACCAGTGGCATAGCTACGGCAAAAGCGTGATCGGCGCGCGTTCCGATGTCGAGCAGGTAGACATAGAGCAGCTTCGCAGTTTCTACAAGCTGCATTACCAGCCGGACAACGCCGTGCTCATCGTATCGGGGCAGTTCGAAGCCGAAAACATACTCGGCGTGATTGTCGACGCATTCAAGGACATCCCGCGCCCCGAGCGCACATTGCCGCGTGAATATACGGTCGAGCCCGTCCAGGACGGCGAGCGGCTTGTCGTGTTGCGCCGCCAGGGCGGCAGTCCCTTCGTGGCGTCGATGTATCACATCCCCGCTGTCGGAGACCCCAACTTCACCCTGCTGGACCTTGGCGCTGACATGCTCAGTGATACGCCGTCAGGGCGCCTGTATCGCGCGCTGGTCCCAGAAAAACTCGGCGCCGGCGTCTTCGGCTTCGCGCGTCCCATGGCGCAACCCGGTTACGCACTGTTCGGAGTCCAGCTTGAGCCGGGCATGGACGCCAGGACGGCGCTCGACGCCCTGGAGAAATCGCTGGATTCTCTTCGTGAAAAGCCCTTTGCCGAAGAGCAACTGAAACGTATCAAGAACAAATGGATTACCGGCTGGACCCAAATTTACGCTGACCCAGCCGCCCTTACCGACGCCTTGTCCAACGCAGCGGGAGCGGGCGACTGGCGCCTGTTCTTCCTGCGCCGCGACCAGGTCGAACAGGCCACGCTTGAAACAGTGCAGTCCGCCACCGAAAAATACCTGGTTCCCAGCAACCGTACCAACGGCATGTATCTGCCCACCGAACAGCCGGTTCGCGCGCCCCGGGCCGAACCGGTCGATCTTTCCAAGCTGCTGCAAGACTATGCCGGCAAAGACGTTCCCGACTCAGTCGAGGCGTTCGACCCCTCTCCCGAAGCCATTGACGCCGCCACCTTGCGTGAACCCCTAGACTTGCCCAATGGGTCGGTGCAACTTGCATTGCTTCCCAAAGCCACTCGCGGAGACCGCGTCCAAGCTACATTGCTCTTGCAATTCGGCGACGCCGACATGCTCAAAGGCAAACGCTCCATTGCCAGTATCACGGCCGATATGCTCGAACGCGGCACGGATGAACTGTCGCGCCAAGAGATCGCAGATCGCTTCGACGCCCTCCAGGCCGACGTAAGCTTCAACGGTGGCGCCAACAGCCTGGCCATACGCATGTCCACCGTCGGTGAAAACTTGCCGGCCCTGATCGAGGCCGTGTTGGATGTGGTTCGCCATGCCAACTTCCCGGCCGACCAGCTGGCCGAGTACCAGCGCCAGGTGTCAGCCTCGATTCAAAGCAGCATGGACGACCCCTCATCGCTTGCCTCGCTGGCCATCGCCCGGCACAGCAGCCCGTGGCCGCGCAACGATGTGCGCTACGTACCCACGTTCCAGGAACGCCTCGAAGACGCTGCCGCGATCAGCCGCCCCGACCTGGTTCAGTTCCATGAACAGTTCTACGGCGCCGGCACGATCCGCTTCTCGGCGGTCGGCGCCTTCGAACCGGAAACCGTGCGCAGCGCACTTGCCAAGGGGCTGAGCGGCTGGCGCAAGGCGCCGCCCTACACACGCATCAATGACCCTTATCATCCGGTTCCTCCCGAAACTTTCGATATCGACACGCCCGATAAGGCCAACGCGTTCTATCTGGCTTCCCTGCCTTTGAAAATCCAGGACACCGACCCACGCTTCCCCGCGCTGTACCTGGCCAACTATCTGTTGGGCGCCTCGGAAACCTCCCGCTTGTGGAACCGCGTCCGAGTTCAAGAAGGCCTTTCGTACAACGTGCGCAGCCAGTTCGACGCCTCGTCGTACGAACCTTCGGGAAGCTGGCAGTTCTACGCCATCTTCGCCCCCGAGAACAGCGACAGCCTGCGTGAAAGCATCCAGGAAGAGATCAAGAAAGCGCTCGAAGAAGGTTTCAGCGAACAAGAAGTCAAAGACGGCGTTGACGCCCTGCTCAAGCTGCGCCGCTTGGCCCGCACGCGCGACAGCGTCCTGGCCTCGGCCTGGATCAACTACTTGCAACTGGACCGAACCTTTGAATGGTCGGCGCAGATGGACGAAGCGCTGGCAGCCCTGACGCCCGACCAGGTCAACGACGCGATGCGTTCGGTGCTGAAGCCCGAGAACTTCAGCGCGGCGCTGGCGGCCGATGCCGATAAACGCAAGAAGGATGAGGCCGACGGCTCATGAGAGCCGGCAACAAGAAATACACTTGACCTCAGCGGGCGGGCTTCAGGCAGCCCCGCCCGCAGCCATCCGGCGCGACCACCAAATAGAATGAACTAAAAAACTTACTATGCGTCATTCGCTATATCCAGATAAATACAACGAGCGAATTTTCTGATACGATAGCGCCCATCGATTATCGAGACGACAGGCGACGGCTGTCCCTGCTCTCGTTCCGAAGCGCCGGGAGCGGGTCATGCCCGTCGTTTTTTTACCTAGCGATATATACGAACAAACATAACGGTAAGGGAAAACACATGAATCACAAGAACGAGCCGGCCTGTCCTGCGTCTTTTCTCGCCACCACGCTGCTGACCGCATCCGCCACACTGCTGGCCGCCGGGCCGGCGCTGGCGGACAACGTGTTCCAGCTTGGCAGCGTCGTCGTCAAGGGCGCGGAATCGGCCGCGCTGGAAGACGAACAGGTCATGAGCAGCACCCAGATCGAGCGCTACGACCTGAACACCGTGGGCGAGGCCGTCAGAGTATTGCCCGGCGTCAGCGTATCGCGCAACAGCCGCAATGAAGAAATGGTTTACCTGCGCGGCTTCGACCCGCGCCAGGTGCCGGTGTTCCTTGACGGCATTCCACTTTACGTGCCGTATGACGGCTATGTGGATTATGGCCGCTTCACCACGTTCGACCTTTCTCAGATTCGCGTCGCCAAGGGGGCGGCCTCGCTGCTGTACGGGCCCAACATCATGGGCGGCGCGATCAATCTGGTTACCCGCAAGCCCTCGAAGGAATTCGAAGGCGACGTGCGCATCGGCTATGCAAGCGGCGCGGAGCGCAAGGCGGCATTGAACGTCGGCACCAACCAGGGCTTGTGGTACCTGCAAGCCGGGGCCTCATGGCTGGAGGCCAACAGCTTCCCGCTTGGCCGCGGCTTTCAGGATTACCGCCGGCCTGTGCCCACCGACACCGGCAACTACCGCGAAAACGCCTATCGCACCGACAAGAAGTTTTCGGTCAAGCTGGGCCTGACGCCCAACGCCACCGACGAATACGCCATCGGCTACGTCAACCAGCAAGGCGAGAAAGGCAACCCCGCCTACACCGGCGAATTGAGCAATAGCCGCTTTTGGCAATGGCCTTACTGGGACAAGGAAAGCCTGTACTTCATCAGCAACACCGACATCGGCCAGGACCACACGGTCAAGTTCCGCATTTATCATGACAAATACAAGAATCGCCTGGACTTCTTCACAGACGGCACCTACACCACGCCCCACGCGCGCAATCTGCCCAGCCTGTACGACGACCAGACCTATGGCGCCTCGATGGAGCTGATCAGCCGCGCCATCCCCAACCACGAGCTGCACCTGGCCCTGCACTACAAGGATGACCGCCACCATGAAAGCGAAGTGGGCAGCACGGCCCCCACGGAAAAATATCGCGACGTCACCAAAGCCGTGGCTGTGGAAGACCTGATCGACCTGTCCGACTCCTGGCGCCTGCGCATCGGCGGCAGCTATGAACAGCGCGAAGCGCGCGAAGTGTTTTTCTGGCCGACCGGCAAGACCGACGCCACCAACGGCCTGGCGGAAATCATGTACGACCTCACGCCCGACTCCCAGGTTTTTGCCAGTCTGGCGTACAAGACCCGCTTCCCGACCATCAAGGACCGCTATTCGGCCCGCTTCGGCAGCGCCCAGCCCAATCCCGACCTGCAGCCCGAAAAGGCCCAGCACATGGAAGTGGGCTATCGCGGCGCGCCGTGGTCCGGTGGTCATCTTGAAGTCGCGCTGTTCCAAAGCAACATCCGCAACCTGATCCAGAACGCCGTGCTGCCGCTGTCCGAAGCGCAATGCGGAGATTTCCTCGACGAGCTCTGCAACCAGGCGCAGAACATCGGCAAGGCCAGGCACCGTGGCCTGGAGGTAAGCCTCCAGCAAGAGATCAGCCGTCAATGGCGCGCGGGCCTGGCCTATACTTATCTGAACCGCAAAAACCAGAGCGACGCGTCGGTGCGCCTAACCGATACCCCAAGCCATCGCCTGTTTGCCCATGTAAGCTGGAAGCCCAACGCTCAATGGGAAGTTCTAAGCACGCTGGAGGCCGAGTCCGGCCGCTATGTCAGCTACAGCAATGCCGAGCCCTACAAACGCCTCAGCGGCTTCGGCATCTGGGGGCTGAAAGGCATCTGGACGCCTCGCAGCGACCTTTCATTAGAGGCCGGCGTGCGCAACATCACCGACCGCTCCTATGAACTGGCCGACGGCTACCCCATGCCCGGACGCGTCTGGTACGCCACCGCCATATATCGTTTCTGATTTCAACGAACCGAAGGCGGCCAGGGCCGCCTTCCACCGCCAGGAGGGCCGTCATGGACGACACCGAAGAAACCATCGCCGCCGCAGCCATTGTGCACGGGGGCAAGGGCGATGCGGATGAACCGCTGCTTGAATTTGTGCGGCGGATGCAATCCAAGGGCCGCGTGGTGCGCGGGCTGGTGCCCGGTCCGCAAAGCGACCCCAGCGATTGCGCCACCCGCACCGTGCGCGACCTGGACGACGACACCATCTACCCCATCGGCCAAAGCCTGGGCAAGGAATCAAAAGCATGCTGCCTGGATCCGGGCGCCCTGCTCAAGGCCGGCATCGTCCTGCGGCGCGCCATCGGCAGCAATGCCGAGCTGGTCATCATCAACCGCTTCGGCATACTCGAGGCCGACGGCGATGGGTTCAGCGCGGAAATGCTCGAGCTGATGAGCCGGGGTACGCCTGTGCTGACCGTGGTGTCGCCCCCCTATCTGGACGCCTGGCGCGAATTCACCGGCGGCATGGCCATCGAACTTCCCCCCGATGCCGACCTGATGCAGCAATGGTTCGAGGGCATCCGGCGCCCGGTTCAGGCCTCCAGCGGCCGCACATGAACCGCAGGCGGCTACTCAAATCGCTGGCGCTGAGCCCGCTCTGGTGGACGGCGCGAGCTTTTGCATCGAACACCACGCTGGTTTCGGCTTTCGGCCCCCCGCCTGAACTCGTCCGCCGCGTCTATGCGGCCGGGCCGCCGGCCTCGGTTCTGGCCTACTGCCTGGCGCCCGAGAAACTGCTGGGCTGGCCCTATCAATTAAGCGACCAAGCCCTGGCTTTGCTTCCCGCACACGAGAAAAATCTGCCATTGGTGGGACGCCTGGCCGGGCGGGGCAGCACCATGGGCCACGAGAAGCTGATGGCAATGCGCCCCGACGTCATCCTGGACGTGGGCACGGTCAACGCCACCTATCTGAGTGCGGCCGAACAGGTCGCCGCGCAGACCGGCATCCGCTACGTGTTGATGGACGGCGATCTTCAGGAGTCTCCGGCCCAGTTGCGCATGGCCGGGGAAATACTGCACGCCCAGCCTCGCGCCGAGCTTCTGGCCGCCCACGCCCGGGCCATACTCGACCACGCCGCCCGGGCGCGGGAACGATACGCGCAGGACGCTCCTCGCCCCACGGTATATCTGGCCCGGTCGGCCGACGGCCTTGAAACCGGCCTGGCCGGATCGATACACGGCCAGGCTTTCAGCATGGCCGGCGCGCGCAACGTGGCACACACGCGGGCTTCATCGGGAGTGGGCCGCATCTCGATGGAACAGTTGCTGGCCTGGAACCCTGATTATATTTTCACGCAAAACCCGGCCTTCATCCGGCATGCACGCCAATCGCCGCTGTGGGCACAGGTGCGTGCCGTCAAAGAGCGGCGCCTGTACCTGACGCCAATGCTGCCCTTCGGCTGGCTCGACGCTCCGCCGGGCATCAACCGGCTGCTGGGGTTACACTGGCTGATCGACATTTTCAGCAACGACGGCCGGCCCTCGGCGCAAATCGACGACTTCATCGTGGAATTCTTTCGCGTGTTCTACCGCATCGACGCAACCGCCGATTTGCTGGCCGAGGCCCGCAACGCACGACACGACCCATGATGCTGCAATCGCTGCGTCTGCGCATCGTGTGGACGCCCCTGATCATCCTGCTTCTGGCCGCCGCGGCCACCGGCATCATCGCCGGCCAATATCCCATGACCTTGTCCGACATCGCATGGACGCTGCTGCGCGGAATGGGGCTGTCAAGCCGCGCGGCTGACGATGCCGCGACACTGGACGCGGTGATCTGGAACCTGCGCATCCCGCGCGCCGTGGTGGGGGCCCTGGTGGGCGCCTCGCTTGCGGCCGCGGGGGCCACCTACCAGGGCATGTTCCGCAACCCTCTGGTTTCACCGGATATTCTCGGCGTATCGGCCGGCGCGGGGCTGGGCGCCACGGCGGGCATCTTCCTGGGCCTGTCGATGATTTTCGTCCAGCTGCTGGCCTTCCTGGGAGGGCTGGCGGCCGTGGCATGCGTCTACTTCATTTCACTGTCGGTGCGGCGGCACGACACGGTTCTAGTGCTGGTGTTGGCCGGCGTCGCCGTCGGCACCCTGCTGGGCGCGGGCATATCGCTGTTGAAAATACTGGCCGACCCCTACACGCAGCTTCCATCCATCACATTCTGGCTGTTGGGCGGCTTGAACACAGTCACCGGCTCGGACATCGCCTTCATTCTCCCCTGCCTTGCCATCGGCCTGATTCCGCTGGTGCTGATGCGCTGGCGTGTGAACCTGCTCAGCCTCAGCGACGAAGAAGCGCAGTCGCTTGGAGTGAACACCACTCGCACACGCATCATCTTCATCGCCGCCGCCACACTGCTTACTTCGGGTTCAGTCGCGTTTACGGGCATCATCGGCTGGGTGGGCCTGGTCATTCCCCATGTGGCGCGGCTGCTTGTGGGGCCGGATTTCTCGCGCCTGCTGCCCGCCTCCGCCCTGCTCGGCGCCATTTTCGTGATTTTCACCGACACGCTGGCCCGCACCCTGGTCAGCATCGAGCTGCCGCTGGGCGTCCTGACCGCCCTGGTCGGCGCCCCCTTCTTCCTGATGCTGCTGGCACGCGGCGGACGTCAATCGCCATGAACAGCGCCATCCTCGCCGAAGGCCTCGTCATCGGGCATGCCGGCAAGCCCATCAGCCGGCCGCTGACCCTGCGGCTGCAAGCCCGAGAAATACTATGCGTGCTTGGCCCCAACGGCAGCGGAAAATCGACACTGTTCAAGACGCTGATGGGGCTTCTGCCCGCTTTGGAAGGAGAACTGCGCGTCCTGGACAAGCCGGTGCGCCGCTGGTCGCGCCGCGACTTCGCGCGCCGCGTGGGCTATGTGCCCCAGGCGCACGACGGCATGTTTCCGTTCACGGTGGAAGAAATGGTGCTGATGGGCCGCACGGCCCACATCGGACCCTATTCGCTGCCCGGAGCGCATGACAAGGACGTGGCCCACAAATGCCTGGAGCAGTTGCAGATATCCCATCTACGGGACAAGGTCTATACCGAGATCAGCGGCGGCGAACGGCAACTGGCCCTGATCGCGCGCGCCCTGGCCCAGGAACCGGCCATACTCATCATGGACGAGCCCACCGCCAGCCTGGACTACGGCAACCAGATCAGGGTGCTGGAACATGTGCGGCAACTGGGAAGCGACGGCATAGCCATTCTGTTAAGCACCCACCAGCCCGATCACGCCTTGCGCGTGGCCGATCGCGTGGCCCTGTTCCGAGACGGCGCCATCCACCATTGCGGCGCCCCAGCCCAAACCGTAACCCCACAGCGCCTGGCGTGGCTGTACGACCTGGACGAGGAACAGATTCCCGCGGTGGAGCCGCTCCGGCGCTGACAGGGCGCCGGCCTGACGCATCAACTGAAGAAGCTCTTCACCCGATCGGTCCAGGACTCGCTCTTGGGCGAGTGCTTCTCGCCGCCCTGAGACAAAGAAGCCTCAAACTGCCGCAGCAGCTTCTTCTGGTCATCATTAAGGCGCACAGGCGTTTCAACCGCAATATGGCAATACAGATCACCAGGGTAGCTGGAACGCAACCCCTTCACCCCCTTGCCCCGCAACCTGAACGTCTTGCCCGTTTGCGTACCCTCGGGGATGGAAATTTCCCCCTTGCCATTCAATGTGGGCACTTCTATTTCGCCGCCCAGGGCAGCTTTCGTAAACGGAATAGTCAATTCGCAGTGCAGATCTTCGCCGTCGCGCTGGAATATCCCGTGCGGCTTGAGATGAATTTCAACATACAAATCGCCCGGAGGGCCCCCGTTCACGCCCGGCTCTCCGTTGCCCGAAGAGCGAATGCGCATGCCATCGTCAATACCCGCCGGAATCTTCACCTGCAGCGTCTTGTTCTTGCGAATGCGCCCAACCCCGTCGCAGGCAACACACGGGTCGGTAATCTCTTTGCCTGATCCATGACAAGTGGGGCAAGTTTGCTGCACACTGAAAAAACCTTGCTGCATACGCACAGCCCCGCCGCCGCCGCAAGTGTGGCAAGTTTTCGGCTGTGTGCCCGGCTTGGCGCCAGAACCGTGGCAAGTCTCGCAGTTTTCCCAGCTTGGCACCCGGATCTCTGTGTCGAAACCGGCAGCCGCCTGCTCCAGACTGATGTCCAGGGTGTACTTCAGATCGGCCCCGCGATAAACCTGGGGTCCGCCGCCACGGCGACCGCCACCGAAGATTTCCCCGAAGATGTCGCCAAACGCATCGGCAAAGCCCGCGCCGCCCATGCCGCCCGCGGCGTTCGGGTCGACGCCCGCATGGCCGAAACGATCGTAGGCCGCGCGCTTTTCCTGGTCGCCCAGGATTTCGTAGGCCTCTTTCGCTTCCTTGAAGCGATCTTCGGCTTCGGCGTTGCCGGGATTGCGGTCGGGATGATATTTCATCGCGAGCTTTCGATAGGCTTTCTTTAGCTCGTCGTCGGATGCGTTCTTTCCAACGCCCAACACTTCGTAGTAATCGCGTTTTGACATAGAATCCGTGGCGCCTTCGGCGCCTGTCATCAAGTAACAACAATGCCCGGCTTCCGGCCGGGGCCTGTCAAGACAGCAAAGATTGCTTTCGTACTGACAGGCCCCGGCGCCGAAAGGCCGGGCCTTGAACCGCTAGAACCGCTTATCAGTCGCGCTTGACTTCTTTGAAGTCGGCATCGACCACGTCCTCGTCGGCTGGCTTAGCTTCAGCTGCGCCTTCAGCGCCCTGCTGCGCCTGCATATCGGCGTACATCTTCTCGCCAAGCTTCTGCGAAGCCGTTGCCAGCGCCTCGACCTTGGCATCAATAGCCGCCTTGTCGCCCTCTTTAAGCGTCTCTTCAAGCTCTTTGACAGCGTTCTCAATGGCTTCCTTCTCGGCCGCCTCGAGCTTCTCGCCGTACTCTTCAAGCGACTTGCGCGTGGAGTGCACCAAGGCGTCGCCCTGGTTGCGTGCCTGGGCCAGCTCGGCAACGCGGTGATCGTCCTCGGCGTTGGCTTCGGCGTCTTTCACCATGCGTTCGATCTCTTCATCGGTCAGGCCCGAGTTGGCCTTAATGGTGATCTTGTTCTCTTTGCCTGTGCCCTTGTCCTTGGCGGAGACGTGCAAAATGCCGTTGGCGTCGATATCGAAAGTAACTTCGATTTGCGGCAGGCCGCGTGCGGCGGGCGGAATGCCTTCGAGGTTGAACTCGCCTAGCGCCTTGTTGCCCGCGGCGATTTCGCGCTCGCCCTGGAACACCTTGATGGTGACCGCAGGCTGGTTGTCATCAGCCGTAGAGAACACCTGCGAAAAACGGGTGGGAATGGTGGTGTTCTTGTGGATCATCTTGGTCATCACGCCGCCCAGCGTTTCGATACCCAGAGACAACGGGGTCACGTCAAGCAGGAGGACGTCTTTGCGATCGCCGGACAATACCGAACCCTGAATCGCCGCACCGGCTGCCACCGCCTCGTCGGGGTTGACGTCTTTGCGCGGCTCTTTGCCGAAGAATTCTTTGACCTTGTCTTGTACCTTGGGCATGCGGGTCATGCCGCCGACCAGGATGACGTCGTCGATCTCGCCGACCTTGATACCGGCATCTTTAATGGCCGTGCGGCACGGCTCGATCGTGCGCTCGATCAGTTCTTCGACCAAAGCTTCAAGCTTGGCGCGCGTGACCTTCAGGTTAAGGTGCTTGGGGCCGGAAGCATCCGCGGTAATGTAGGGCAGGTTGATCTCGGTCTGTTGCGCCGATGACAACTCGATCTTGGCCTTTTCGGCAGATTCCTTCAGGCGTTGCAGCGCCAATACATCCTTGGACAGGTCGACGCCGCTTTCTTTCTGAAACTCGTCGATGATGTATTCGATGATGCGCTGATCGAAATCTTCGCCGCCCAGGAAAGTATCGCCGTTGGTGGAAAGCACTTCGAACTGCTTCTCGCCGTCAACGTCGGCAATCTCGATGATGGAAACGTCAAATGTACCGCCGCCCAGGTCATAGACCGCGATCTTGCGGTCGCCCTTTTCGGCCTTGTCCATGCCGAAAGCCAACGCCGCCGCAGTGGGCTCGTTGATGATGCGCTTGACATCAAGGCCGGCAATACGGCCGGCGTCTTTGGTCGCCTGGCGCTGACTGTCGTTGAAGTACGCAGGCACCGTAATGACCGCCTCGGTGACCTCTTCGCCCAAGTAATCTTCGGCGGTTTTCTTCATCTTGCGCAGTACGTCGGCCGACACCTGAGGGGGCGCAAGCTGCTTGCCCTGCGCTTCGACCCAGGCGTCACCGTTGTCGGCCTTGATGATCTTGTACGGCATCAGCTCAATGTCTTTTTGCACGGCTTTTTCATCGAACTTGCGTCCGATCAGGCGCTTGACCGCGTACAAGGTGTTGGCGGGGTTGGTAACTGCCTGGCGCTTGGCGGCAGCGCCAACCAGAATCTCGCCGTCTTGCAGATAGGCCACGATGGAAGGCGTGGTGCGGGTGCCTTCGGCGTTCTCGATAATGCGAACCTTGCCGCCGTCAAGAACGGCTACACAACTATTGGTCGTGCCAAGGTCGATGCCAATGATTTTGCTCATAATCTATAAACCCTGAAAATGAAATCTGGAAATTTGAGTGGCGTGCTGTTTGGTTAATTCAAGCGGTATCTTCAATCAACCAGACAGCACACCGGGAATGCTTTCAATATTGGGACGTTCGCCCGGTTTTCAAGCCGCCTGGCCCGAAGAAACCACGACCAGCGAGGGACGCAGCACCCGCTCGGCGATGGTGTAGCCCTTTTGCAGCCGCTCTACCACACATCCCTCGGCGAATTCGGACGGCACAGTGGAAATAGCCTGATGCACATTGGGGTCGAATTTCTCTCCGGGTTCGGGCGCGACTTCTTTGAGCAGATTGCGCTCGAAGGCCGCGGTAAGCTGTCGCAGAGTCACTTCGACCCCTTCGCGCCAGGATTCTGTCGTCTGGTCGGATACAGCCAGCGCAGCCTCGAGGCTGTCGCGCACCGGCACCAGACTTTCGGCAAACGACTCCGTGCCGAACTTGCGCGCCTTGGCGACGTCTTCCTGGGCGCGGCGGCGCACATTCTCGACCTCGGCCTTGGCCCTTAACAACTCGTCATAATATTCCGCGACCTGTGCCTGGGCCTGCTCGAGAAGAGCGGCAAGATCTTCGTCGGATTCGGGCTGGCCGGTGTTTTCCTCGGACTGACCGGAAGCATCAACGGATTGATTTTCTTCATTGGGATCAAAGGGTTGATTCGGTGCCGACATAAACGGTTCTCCAATTGCTATAGATGCGATCAAAAGGAAATGGGGGCGGATGACCCCATTTCAAGACCAAGTTTGGGAAAGCGGGCGAAATACGGGTTTGTGCCGGGCGCCCCCGACGCACCTGCGATGTACTCGGGCGCCGAACGGCCCATCGCGAAAGCTCGCCTTCCAGCAATACTTGGTGCGCGCATGGCGCCGACACGGGGCCCTATACGTAGAGCTAGCGACCGAGGCTCGCGTCATCGCGAGCCCAGCCCTGCAGATGGCGCTCGATAATCGCGGCAAACCCGCGCCCCCATTGTTCTTCGCCATTGAGGCAGGGGATGAGGGCGAAGCGCTCACCGCCTTCGGCGACAAAGGCATCGCGGCATTGCATGTCAATCTCTTCCAGCGTTTCAAGGCAATCCGCCAGGAAGCCCGGACACATCACATCGACGTGCTTGATGCCTTGGCGCGCCCAGGCGCGCAAGGTGGGCTCGGTATAGGGTTCAAGCCATTTTTGCGCCCCGAAGCGGCTTTGAAACGCCACTTGGACCCGATCTTCCTGGTCGCCCAGCCTTCGGGCCAGGAGAACAGCCGTCTCCATGCAGTCGCGGCGGTAGGGATCACCCTTTTCGATCACGGCGCGCGGCAGACCGTGAAAGCTCAGCAGAAGCTTCTCGGGAGTTCCATGCTGTGCCCAATGCCGCTCGACCTGGGCAGCCAGGGCGTCGATATATTCGGGCTGAGCATGGAAACGCTTGATGAAACGCAGTTCGGGCTGGTCACGCAGCCGGGCCGCATAACGGCAGACCGCATCAATGGCGGTTGCGGTGGTGGACGCCGCGTATTGCGGATACATGGGCACAACCAGGATGCGCTCACAGCCCTGACGCCGCAGCGCCTCAATAACGTCGGGCAGCGCGGGCCGGCCGTAACGCATGCCCACCTGGACCCTAGCGTCGATACCCCGCGCGGCCAGCGCCCGGCCGACGGCCTCGCCCTGGGCCAGGCTCCACACCAACAGCGGAGAGCCGTCGTCGTGCCAGATTTCCTTGTAGCGCGGCGCAAGCTTGCGCGGCCGAAACGGCAAAATCGCACCCCTGAGTATGGGCTGCCACAACAACGGCGGCAGTTCGATGACACGGGGGTCGGACAAAAATTCGGCCAGGTAGCGCCTTATGGCCCCCGCTTCGGGGGCGTCGGGCGTTCCCAAATTGACCAGCAAGATTCCGATCGGGCCGGGCGGACGGGGCGCCGGTTGATCAGAAAATGCTTGCTCATCCACGGGCTCGGTCAGGTAGCGGGGCGAAAAAACGGCGGACATGGACTGCCAGGAAAAAGTGCATCGGCGCGCGAGGCGACCGACATGAAAGAGGAAGGCCCTTACGGGTGAGCCCTAAGATTGATTATGGCTAAGCGCATTGGACAACAGACGCGAGGTAATGTCGACAATGGGGATGACCCGCTCGTAGGCCATGCGGGTGGGCCCTATGACCCCAAGGGTGCCGACGACCTTGCCGTCCACCCCGTAGGGGGCGGTGATGACGGAGACGTCTTCCATCGGGACCAATTGCGAATCGCCTCCGATGTAAATTTGCACCCCCTGCGCCCGGCTGGAAACGTCCAGCAGTTGCAAAAGATCGGTCTTCTTTTCGAACAAGGCGAACATGCGGCGCAGGCGATCCATGTCCGATGCCAGCTCGGAGACCTCGAGCAATTTCCTTTCGCCGGAGATCACGACGGAATCGTCAGTGTCTTCGGTGGCAGTGCCCGCCTCGACGGCCGCCTGCATGAGACGGGAGATGTCGGCCTGAAGACTTGAAAGCTCGTCGGCGATGGCTACACGCACTTCGTCGAAGGACATGCCGGCGAAATGCTGATTGAAAAAATTGCTGGCCTCAAGCAGTTCTTGACTGAGGTAATCGCGCTGCACGAAAAGAATGCGGTTCTGTACGTCGCCGTCAGGCGTGACGATGATGAGCAACACCCTTTTGTCGGAAAGACGGATGAACTCTATCTGGCGAAACACCTGCGCGCGCTTGGGCGCCAGTACCACACCGGCGAACTGGCTGAGATTGGAAAGCAGGGCCGCGGCCGCGCTGATGGCGCGGCTTGGCTCGGCGGCCGGCAGCATCTCGAGTATGTCGCTGGGCTGCAACACCTCGAAACGCTGCACCGCCAGCAGCTTGTCGACAAACACACGGTAACCCCGCGGGGTGGGCACGCGCCCAGCCGACGTGTGCGGGCTGTGTATGAGCCCGAGCTCTTCGAGGTCGGCCATGACGTTGCGAATGGTGGCAGGCGAAAGATCGAACATTTTCGACAAAGTGCGCGAGCCGACTGGTTGCCCGTCGGCGATATAACGTTCAATCAGTGCCTTTAACAGCGCTTTGGCTCGATCATCCATAGACATAAATGCTTCGCATAGGGAACTACGTGTTTTCCACACGCAGCCAGGGCCACATGGGGAACTTATAATCACGTCTATCTTAACCAATACCAACAACAGAAGGCGTCGCCCATGCATTTTAAAACCGTCGCGCTTATCGGCAGATACCAGGACAGCGGGCTGGACGGGCCTTTGCGCGAACTGCGCAACACCCTGCGGGCGGCGGGCTGCCACGTGCTGATCGAGGCCGATACTGCGCGCAACACCGGCATCACCGACCTGCCCATCGCCGATTACCAACAAATCGGCGAAACAGCCGACCTGGCCGTGGTAATGGGCGGCGACGGCACCATGCTTGGCGCGGGGCGCCACCTGGCGCCTTACAAAGTGCCGCTCATCGGCATCAACCACGGCCGCCTGGGCTTCATCACCGACATCCCCCTGCAAGACGCGACCAACGCATTGGCCCACGTTATCGAAGGCAACTTCGAAATCGAAGAACGCCTTTTGCTCGAGGGGCGGGTCATGCGCGGAGAAGAAGTCATGTTCTCCGGCTTGGCCCTGAATGATGTGGTCATCAATCGCGCGGGGCGCGGGGGCATGATCGAGCTGCACATCGAGCTCGACGGCTCCTTCATGTACAACCAGCGGGCCGATGGCCTCATCATCTCTACTCCCACCGGCTCCACCGCTTATGCCCTATCAGCCAACGGGCCCATCCTGCACCCGCAGCTCAGCGCCATCGTGCTGGTGCCGGTCGCACCTCAAACCTTGTCCAATCGCCCCATCGTCATACCCGATAGCGGCCTGCTCAGCATGACCATCACCGCACTTGGCCGGGTCGAGTCTGGCGCCAGCGTACACTTCGACATGCAAAGCTGGTCCGAGTGCCAACCCGGCGACCGCATCGACGTGCGCCGGGCCAGCGACACGCTGCGGTTCATCCACCCTACGGGCTATAGTTTTTTCTCGACGCTGCGGCGCAAGCTTCATTGGAACCGCATGCCCCTGCATACCGACGACACCGAGTAAACCCATGTTGCGCAGCCTTCATATCCGCGATTTCGTCATCGTCGATCAGGCCGAAATCCAATTCGAGTCAGGTTTTACGGTGTTTTCCGGCGAAACCGGAGCAGGCAAGTCGATACTTATCGATGCGCTCTCGCTGGCTCTGGGCGCCCGCGGCGACGCAGCCTCAATTCGCCAGGGTGCAAGCCGCAGCGACGTCAGCGCGGTATTCGACGTTCCGGCCGAACTGCGCCAGGCGCTGCTCGAGCAAGACCTCGACCCCAACGATTCTTTGGTTCTGCGCCGGGTTATCGACGGCCAGGGCCGAAGCCGGGCCTACGTCAACGGCATACCGGCCACACTGACACAATTGCGCACCTTCGGCGAATCGCTCATCGACATTCATGGCCAGCATGCACATCAAAGCCTGACCCGACCGGCCAGCCAGCGCGACATGCTTGACGCCCAAGGCGGCCACCAGCCGCTGGCCCGCGAAACGCAACAAGCCTGGCAGCAATGGCAGCAGGCCGAGAAAACATTGCAGAAAGCCCGCGACAATCGCGAGGCCCTGCAAATAGAACGTGAACGGCTCGAGTGGCAGTTGGGCGAGCTGCACCGCCTCAGCCCGGGCAAAAACGAATGGGAAACGCTCACAGCCAGCCACAACCGCCTGGCCCACGCCCAAGCGCTGCTCGAAGGCGCCAACCAGGCGCTGGCCGCCCTTGAAGGCGACGAAGGCTCGGCGCAGCTTTATTTAAGCGCCGCGCTGCATCAGTTGCACCCTTTACTGCGCCACGACGCGCACCTGCAGGGCATTTGCGAAGCGCTTGAATCGGCACGCATCGCTTGCGGCGAGGCTGTGTCCGACCTTAACAGCTATCTTGACCGCCTCGAGCTTGATCCCGAATCGCTCGCCCAAGCCGAGCAGCGGATGTCAACATTGTTCGAGGCCGCGCGCCAGTTCAAGGTCGAGCCCGAATCCCTGCCCCAAGTGCAAGCAGAGCTCCAGGCTCAACTTGCCGAAACCGATGTCGCGGGCAATCTCGATGCCCTGGCCGAGCAAGCTCGGCAAGCCGAAGCCGCCTACCATCAAGCGGCGCGTCAGTTAAGCGCAGCCCGCAAAAAAGCCGCAAAGAAACTGTCGGCCCAAGTTACCGAAGCCATGCAGACCCTAGCCATGCAGGGCGGGCGTTTCGACATCGCCCTCGAACCCGCATCGCCATCGGCGCAAGGATGCGAAAGCATTGAGTTCCTGGTGGCGGGCCATGGCGGGGTTACGCCCCGCCCCTTGGCCAAAGTCGCTTCGGGCGGCGAATTGGCGCGGCTTTCCCTGGCGCTGTCGGTCATCGCCAGCCAGGCGGCGCGCGTACCCACCCTTATTTTCGACGAGGTCGACACCGGCGTGGGCGGCGCGGTTGCCGAAGTGGTCGGCAGGCTGCTGCGCGAATTGGGCGCACGCCATCAAGTGCTGTGCGTCACGCATCTACCCCAGGTGGCCGCCTGCGGCGATCACCACTACGAGGTCAGCAAGGCCACGCGCCAAGGCGCCACCTTGTCGAACATACAGCTGTTAAGCGCCGACGGCCGCATCGATGAAGTCGCCCGCATGCTGGGGGGCCTTAAAATTACCAACACCACCCGGCAGCATGCCCGCGAAATGCTGTCTCTATAGCCATAAAAGAAGCCACGCACAAAAAAATCGCGCCCCACAAGCAGGCTGGCGATCCTGCTTGTGGGGCGCGATTGGTCACAGCGATCCGTAAAGTGCGAGGCCGGCGACTAGCGACGGCCCTCGAACCAACAAAAGCGGCGGATTACGCGGCCCTGCCTTTAGGGGTGCAATCAGGACAAATACCATATAACAGCATGGTATGGCTCTCTAGTGCGAAGCCGTGGTCCTTGGCAATTTTATGCTGGCGCTTTTCGATGTCGGGGTCGGAAAACTCGACCACCTTGCCGCAATTGGTGCAGATGAGGTGATCATGGTGGTCGCCGTCGTTTAGCTCGAATACGGCTTTGCCGCCGTCGAACTGGCTGCGCACAAGAATGCCGGCCTGTTCGAATTGAGTCAGGACACGATATACGGTCGCCAGACCGATATCGACGTCTTCGTTGATTAAGGCTCGATATACATCTTCCGCGCTTAGATGCCGCTCTTCGGCTTTCCGAAAAATATCAAGAATCTTGAGGCGGGGGAAGGTCGCCTTCAAGCCCATATTCTTCAATTCATTCTGGTCGTTCATAGATAAAATAGCTCTGGCAGAAAATCAAGGTTGACCAGGCTGAAAGCCTGGCTCGGACAGATGCTGTGACGCGTTTGTTGTTATGCCTTTATGATAACGGTTTTACTCGAGTTGAATAACAGGGGCGCTTCGTGCTGACGACTGCAAAACCATTGGCTTTAAACTTGCGCAACAGTGTGGCTGTCTGCGTTTTGGCGTTAGTCTTGTCTGCGTGCGGCAGCACTAAATGGGGTTTCCCCTATCGGGCTGATGTCCAGCAGGGTAATTGGGTTACGGCCGAACAGGTGGCCAGGCTCGAGCAGGGCATGACGCGAGAGCAGGTGCGCTATGTGCTGGGTACACCTACGCTACAGGACATTTTCCACGCCAACCGTTGGGACTATCCCTACTATAACAAACCGGGCTACGGCGACCCCGAGGCGCGTCACTTCACAGTTTGGTTTGAAAACGACCTGCTCGTGCGCTGGGAAGGCGATGAGCAACCCAGTTATCAACCTTTCCAGACGCCGGAAAATGAATCCACCCCTACCGCCCCCGATGCCGAGCGCACAGACGCGCCCGCAAGCGGCGACAAGCGCCTGACGTCGCCGGAAGAAGCCGAAAACGCGACTGCCGCCCAAGAAACTCGTGCCATGCCCATTGGGCTGGAGACCCCTTCGGTGCTCCAAAGCAGCTCACCCAACGAGCCCGACTCACAACCGTTACGCTAAGGATACACACCATGCGCATAGCAATAGCAGGCGCCGATGGCCGCATGGGCCGCATGCTTATCGAAGCCGTTCTGGAAACCGACGACCTGACGCTTTCCGTAGCGCTTGACCGCCCTGGCTCGACCTGCCTGGGGCAAGACGCCGGCGCTTTTCTGGGGCGCGAAACAGGCGTCCTGGTCACTGACAACCTGGAGGCACTTGAAAATGCCGATTGCCTCATAGACTTTACCCAGCCCGAAGGCACGCTCAACCATTTACAGGTTTGCGCCGGCCTGGGCGTCAAATGCGTCATAGGCACGACCGGCTTCGACGAAACGGGCAAACAGGCCATACAAGCTGCCGCACAAAAAACCGGCATCGTCTTCGCGCCCAACATGAGCATTGGCGTCAATGCCACTTTCAAATTGCTCGACGTGGCCGCCAAGCTGCTTAACAGCGGCTACGACGTCGAGGTGTTCGAAGCCCACCATCGCCACAAGGTTGATGCTCCTTCGGGCACCGCATTGGCCATGGGCGAGACGGTGGCCAATGCCTGGGGCCGCAAACTCGACGACATCGCCGACTGGGCGCGCCATGGCCATACCGGCGCACGCGAAAACGGCCGCATAGGGTTCTCTGTGGTGCGCGGCGGCGACATCGTGGGCGACCATACGGTCTATTTTTGCGGCGATGGCGAGCGCATCGAGATCACCCACCGTTCCGGCAGCCGCGCCACCTATGCCCAAGGCAGCTTGCGCGCCGCCCGCTATCTGGCGCGCAAGGAATATGGGCTTTTCGACATGCAGGACGTATTGTCCGCTTGACACGCGAACCGGGCTTGCCTGCACTTGCGCTCATCACGAGACGCTAACGGGTTCTTGTTCCAAAGTCGCACCAAAACGCCTTGCCACATCGGCCTTCACCGCTTCGGCCAATCGCTTGATGTCGCCCGCCGTGGCGCCGCCATGGTTGACCAGAACCAGCGCCTGGCGGTGGTGCACCCCCGCCGGACCAAGGCGCCGCCCCTTCCATCCCGCCCGCTCGATCAGCCATCCCGCCGCGAGCTTGTAGGCGCCATTTTCCAGCGGATAGGCAACCACACCAGGCTCCATCGACCGAATGCGCTCATACACCGAGGCATCGACAATGGGGTTCTTGAAGAAGCTGCCCGCGTTGCCCAGCACTGCAGGGTCGGGCAACTTGCTGCGGCGGATATCGCATACCGCCTCGAACACCTGCCTGGCTGTGGGTGCGGCCGTGCCGGCGGGCACCGGCTCCGCCGCCGCTGTGCAAGCCGGCGGCTTGGCCGTTGCATTGACAGTTCCGGATGACGAGACGGACGCCGGCATCAGTGACGGATGCCCCGCCAACGCCGGGTAATCGAGCACTGGCCGCCACTGGCGAGACAGCCGCAGCCTCACCGCCACGATGAGCCAATCGCCGGCTTGCGCACGCTTGAACACGCTGTCGCGATAAGCAAAGCCGCAATCTTGCGGCCCCATTTCCACCATGCATCCACGGCGAAGATTCCAGGCCAGCAGGCTGTGAAAGCGCTGATCCAGCTCGACGCCGTAGGCGCCGATGTTCTGCACCGGCGCCGCCCCCACCGTGCCCGGAATCAGCGCCAGATTCTCCAGCCCATGCCAGCCCTGGTCGACGCAGTGCAAGACGAACTCATGCCAGTTCTCGCCCGCTTGCGCCTCGACCACGACTTCATCCTCGCCGTCGGACAACAGCCTTACACCCCGGGTCTCGACCTTGATCACCAAACCGGATATGCGAGGCTGCAGAATGACGTTGCTGCCGCCGCCCAGGACAAACGCCCTGCCGTACCTGGCCACAAGCCCGGAAAGCTCATCCAGCCGCCCTGCTTCCCCATAACGCACAAGCGCCGCCGCCCGGCTGGGCAGGCCCATGGTGTTGAAAAAGGACAAGTTCTCGTCGATGGTTGGAGACAGCACGATGGGCTTCTGTTGCAATGTGTGGAAAGCCCGATCATAAACGACGAAGGCACAGCGCCGAAACACAACGGTTCCACCCGCGCCCGTGGGCCACCCAGCCCCCCGAACGGCTTAAAAGCCACTTGCCACACATGCACGAATAAAATTATGGTATAGTCTTGTTCTTTCGCGAGAGCGAGAAAAAAGACCACCAAAAATTCCACAAACAGTTGAATTTGCGGCAGTCAAAAAAGCAAGATATAATCTTTTGCTTACCAAATGCGGGAATAGCTCAGTTGGTAGAGCGCAACCTTGCCAAGGTTGAGGTCGCCGGTTCGAGACCGGTTTCCCGCTCCAGATTTTTGTCTATGGACATCCACCAATGTCCATGGATGATTGAAAAAAGGCCGAAAACTTTGTTTTTCGGCCTTTTTTTCGTCCAGCGACTTCTACTGTTTTCTGCCTACAGCCACGCGCGGCTTGGGCTTCCAGGCGATCCAAGATGCCGAAATTGATCGCTGGAACGTAGCCGGAGCAAGCAAATATAGAAAGCGCCAGATAGTGGCCGCCTTGGGGTCATGGCGTCGGATTTCCTGCCTCGCAGAGAAAGACACATAGATCAGTCTCGGGCGGTGCCATACCGACATCGAAAAACATCTGGCTAACCCAGCCGCGATGATAGGTCTTGTGATTGACAATATGGAGGAACATGCCTCCTCGGGTCATTTCGCCGGCTTTGCCACTGATGAAGTTGAACTTCAGACTTTCCGCGAGGCTTTCAGGATTCTGGGCCTTGGCCCAGTTGATGTACCACTGGTTGATCCCCGACTGCTCCTTCACCAGCGCACCGAAATCCGGATGCAGCACATCGCGGCGGCTCGAAAAACCGTGCTTTTCGCCTAACAGGTGCGCCCGCCAGATCAAGTCCACCTGGTAATTGTGATTGAGCGCGCCCATCATTGATCCGAACAGCGTTTTACGTGTCTGATGCGCCGCTCCCTCCGGCAACTGCTCCATGGCATTGAACAGAACCTGGTCAGCCCAATTGCTGTACTGGGCGAGCATCACGGCGGTCTCTTTCGTCATCATGGCGTTAAAAATTTTCCGGCTGGGTTGTGCGACCAAAGCGAAACACTGGATCATGTACTCTAGACTGCATGAGATTGCTTCGTGCTTTCAAAGGCTCGAGACATATTATTAAAAGCATTCTAGCTTGAGCAGTTTTGACCAGTGGCGATCAAGTGCGAATAGCAGCAAGCGGTGTTGTACAACACCGCTTAATAGCTGTCGGCCCGCTGCTTTCTCCAGCGGTCGCATGTGTAGCGATAGATCTCGTCGAGCCGCACCGAAAGCCGCCGGTCGTCATCACGTCCGATCCCTGCTCCCTTAACCCGCGGTTGTACCGTTCAAAAACGGATAGTCAGTGTAGCCTCGGGCGCCCGGCGAATAGAAGGTGTTCTTGTCCGGGGCGTTAAGTGCCGCGCCTTGGCGGAATCGCTCGGGCAGATCAGGATTGGCCAGGAAGGTACCGCCAAACACTGCGGCATCGGCGCGGCCATCGGCCAGAATGGCTTCGGCGCGTGCCTGATCCAGGCCGCCGCCCGCCAAGTACGCGCCGTTAAAACGGGGGCGCAACAGGGCGTGGTAATCGACGCTGACGCCAAACAGGGCCACGTGCAGATAGGCTAGATTGAAGTCCCGCAACTGCTCGACCAGATGGGTGTAGGTGTCCTGGGGAGCAGCATCGGTGATGCTGTTGAAGTTCATCTCGGGAGAAATCTTGATGCCGACACGGTCGGCCCCAGCCTGCGCCACCATTGCGGTCAGCACTTCCAGCACGAAGCGGGCGCGATTTTCGACAGAGCCGCCATATTGATCCTGACGCTGGTTGCTGCCCGACGACAGGAACTGTTCGGGCAGGTAGCCCGAGGCGGCATGAAGTTCAACACCATCGAAGCCGGCCTCGAGGGCGCGGCGCGTGGCCTGGGCGTAGTCATCAACAACACCCGCAATTTCAGTCACACTCAGCTCGCGCGGCGTGACGTAATCCACCTGGCCAACCGGCGTCCACGCCTGGCCTTCCGGCCTGATCGCCGACGGCGCCACGGGCGTTTGCCCGTCAATCAGCGAGGGGTGCGAGATGCGGCCACAATGCATTAGTTGCAGGAAGATGCGACCGCCCTTGGCATGAACCGCCTCTACGACTTTTTTCCAGCCGGCCACCTGGGCATCGGTTTCAATACCGGGCGTGCGTACATATCCCTTGCCCAGCGCCACTGGAAAGGTGCCTTCGGTGATGATCAAACCGGCACTTGCCCGCTGAGCATAGTATTGGGCGACCAAGTCGCCGGGAACACCATAATCGTCCGAGCGCGAGCGGGTCATCGGCGCCATGACCAGGCGATTGGGCAAAGCATGGCGGCCGATTTGAATGGAGGTAAATAACGGGTTCATGTGTCTTCCTTGATGAGCTATGTGGACATCATCCGCCGTCGCCCACTTGAGATAAAGGGGCTAAAATCGAAATCATTGATCCACTGGTGGAGCAGTAGCTATGGAATTGCTGAACGACATGGCGTTATTTGTTGATGTGGTCAAGGCAGGGGGTTTTCGTCGCGCGGCTGAAGCCGTCGGCATGCCCAACTCCACTGTCTCGCGCCGCATCAGCGGCCTGGAAAAAGCCATTGGCCTGCGTCTGCTTCACCGAACCACACGCAAGATCGATCTGACGGAGGCCGGCCAGATTTATTTCGAGCGGTGCAAACGCATTGTCGATGAGGCCAGGCTGGCCCATGAGCAACTGGGAGAAATTCTCGCTCAGCCCAGTGGCGTGTTGAAAGCGTCGCTCCCGGTGGAGTTCGCCAATATTTATCTGGCGCCGCTACTTACCGAGTTCGCCCGCCAGTATCCGGGCATCACCTTCGACTTGAACCTGACGCCTCGTCTGGTGGATTTAGTGTCCGAGCCTTTCGATGTGGCCATCCGCATGGGCAAGGCGCCGAACTCGCAGTTGATTGCGCGGCACTTGGCAAATTTGCCATGTTATCTCTATGCCTCGCCGCGCTACCTTGAGGAATTTGGCGAACCGAATCATCCAAACGACTTGGCGCGGCACGAATGCATTGCCTTCACCACGGCAAAGGCCAATACATGGACGCTGCACAAGGCGGAAGAAACGGTGGACATCACCGTAGGCGGGCGATTCCAAGTCAACAGCGTGGGCTTGATCCAGCGGCTGGCTACGCTCGACCAGGGAATCGCCATGCTGTCTGCGGAAATTGTTGCCGAAGACCTGGCCCACGGGCGCCTGCATCGCATCCTTCCTGGTTGGGAAGGGCCGCCAACGCCAGTCTATGCCATGACGGAAACACGTCTGTTGCCTGCCAAGACGCGTCGTTTCGTTGAGTTCTTGCGTGAACGGCTTAGTGCAGATACAAGGATACGTTCCAGCACAACCACAGGATTTGCGCCTCCCTTATAAATTCAATCGTACGCGGAAACCGGTTGAAGCTCGCAAGCCCGCAAAGCGTCCGTGATCAGTTGGTGGTCTAGCCGCTGGCCAATAAAAACCAGAACGGTTTGCCTGGGCTCGTAGGGCCGCCACATCACGCCGCCGCCGATTTGTATCAGGCCCTGCACCCCTTGCAAGACCAAACGGCTGCGGTGGCCCGCAGCGTGGATGACTCCTTTGCAACGCCACAAGCGCTTATCGTAGTGCGCTATCAAGCCATCAAGAACAACATTGAGGCGCGCCAGATCGAGCGGCGCGTCTGACAGAAAAACACAACTCTTTACATCATCAGTGTGCTGCCCCAGGCCACCGAGCTGGCGCATTCGCCCGTCGGCTCTGGTGAAGAGGCCGCCTTGACGGGCTCGCCGCACTTCCTCAGGGGGGATGTAATCGACGGCAAAGCCACGGACCTGAAAAATATGCCCGAATAGTTCTTGCATTTCGACCGTGTGCAAATCGCAAGCGATCAATGGCGCACGAGGATTGAGCCGGCCCAACAGGGCATCCAGTTCGCCGGGGGGCCGATCAGCAACCAGA
The DNA here is from genome assembly GCF_044464525.1 of Pusillimonas sp. Taxonomy (NCBI): domain Bacteria; kingdom Pseudomonadati; phylum Pseudomonadota; class Betaproteobacteria; order Burkholderiales; family Alcaligenaceae; genus Pusillimonas; species Pusillimonas sp. The sequence goes on along the minus strand of NZ_JBIQLE010000038.1, from coordinate 196 downwards.
TCCTGCTTTGAAATCACGATACGGTCAGCGTAGCTGACCTGCGCGCGAAACTCCAAACGCTCGAACTGTTCTTCTGCGTGCGCGGCATCCACGACCGTCACGATTCCATCAAGATGAAAAACACTTTCGATCGCGGTCTCAGCCAGAAAGGTCTGAATAATCGGCCCCGGGTCGGCCAGACCGGTTGTTTCGATCA
>NZ_JBIQLE010000037.1:0-30039 GCF_044464525.1 Pusillimonas sp. | reverse complement strand
CGTTACCAGCTTTAAATCGGATGGATTGAGCCCCAGCGCCAAGGCCAGCGATGACAACTGGTAATACACGACAGCTCCAACAATGGGCGCTGCTATCTGACGCAAGAGGTTGGAACGCCCGGTGATGGCCTCGCCGATAATGACCGACGCCAAACCATTGACCAGCATGCCCACTCCCATGCCGACATCTGCATAGCCCTGCAACTGCGCCATCAGCGCACCGGCCAGACCACTGATCGAAGAGGCCAGCCCCAGGCCTCCGGTGGTGTAGGCCACCAAGCCGACTCCCAGGGCGGGCGCCAGATGTGGGTTGGCTCCTATGCCACGCAAAGCCAATCCCAAATCGGTTTGCAGCAGCCACCATAAGAACAGCAAGATCGCGACGGCCAACACAGCGAAAAATACGATCTGGATGGCAATATTCGCAAGGATTTGGCTGCTGACCCAGTCATAGACGGTGTCAAACCCAAACAGGGGTGCATTAGGCTTGCCCAGAATGCGTAAATTGACGCTCCAGAGCATGGTGACCGTCAAGATCCCCGCCAGCAATGAATGCACCTTGAACTTCAGATGGATCAGAGCCGTCGCCATGCCGGCAAGAAAGCCCGCGACCATCGCAGCAATGGTGGCCAGCACCGGGTTCCAGCCCGCAGCAATCAGGGCAACCGCTACGCAAGCCCCAAGCGGAAAGACTCCTTCGCTGGACAGGTCGGGCACAGACAGCACTCGAAACGGAATCATGATGGCCAGCGCAATCAGGGCATACACCAGGCCCTGCACCAGCGTGACCGGCACCAGGTTCCAAAACAGTTGCAAAATATCCATGGATGTCGCCCAGAAAATGTGTTCGCCCTACGCGTGCAACAACTGTCGATCAGACGCTGCGCCAAAACGCTGGATCAGGTCGTCGACGGTCAACCCCGCCTTGGCTTGGCTATCCAAGTCCAGATGAATTCGTCCAGCGTTAAGGGCCAGCAGACGATTGCCGACATCGACCGCTTGTTGCATGTTGTGCGTGATCATCAGCGCACTAAGCTGGTCCTCTTCGACAATGCGCCGTGTGGCCTGCATGACCAGCTCAGCCGTTCCAGGGTCCAACGCCGCCGTATGTTCGTCGAGCAGCAGCAACCGCGGTTTACGCATCGACGCCATCAGCAGGGCCAGAACCTGACGCTGCCCGCCCGACAGACGCCCTGCTTGTGCACCCATGCGCGTGTCCAGTCCCAGCCCGAAAGGCTTCAGAATTTCGGAGAAGCGTCGGCGATTGTCGCCATTCAGAGCCAGCCTGAACCCACGCCGTAGCCCGCGCCGGCTCGCCAACGCGAGGTTTTCTTCAATGGACAGCGCCGGCGCCGTGCCTAACATGGGGTCCTGGAAAACCCGCCCGATATAGGCTGCACGCTTGTGAACAGGCAAATGCGTAACGTCTTTCCCTTGCAAAAATACCTTGCCGCTGTCGGGAAACAGAGCCCCTGAGATGACATTCAGCATGGTACTTTTACCGGCTCCGTTCGACCCGATCACGACCGTGAAATCGCGATCCTGCATGGTCAGGCTCAACGCATCCAGAGCCGTTCTTGCATTGGGCGTTCCCGGATAGAACGTAACGCACACGCGGTCAAGCTGCAGAACAGAGGCGGCGTGCTCAGTCGACGACACAATCGCAATCCTTGAGAGACGCAGGCAAAGAAAGGCCCAAAGCTTCCATCTGGCGGCGATTGATACGCGCTATATGATCGTCCGCCTCCAGCACGGCGACCGGCAATGTGGCGGGATCCGCTCCGTTGAAAATCTGCACGGCCAGATCGCCGGCCTTTTCGCCGATTCGATAAAAGTCGGCCGCGAAGGCGGCAAATACGTGTCCGTCGTCGACCGACGGTACATTCGAACCAAATACGGGCAGCGATATGCGCCTTGCCGCCGAAGCGATGGCCGGAGCAGCCGGCTGCAACAAGCTGGACGCCGGGATGAACAAAGCGTCCACTTGTCCACGTGCCGACGTGACGCGCTGCGCGATGTCGTTAGCGTTTTCGACACCTATCTTGACAAGCTGCACGTCGTGACGCGGTGCAATTTCTTCCAATTGGCGAACAAAAGCCGTGTCGCTATCGTCGCCAGTGTTATACAGAATTCCCATCCGGGCCATACCCGGAACCAACGTCTTCATGAATTCGATCGTGGCATCCAGGTTAGGGATGTTCGAGACGCCGGTCATCAAGGTTGCCCCGTGATCCCAGGAGCTTAGCAGCCCGGCCTGCACGGGGTCGGTGACCGGTGCAAACACAATGGGGAAACTACGGTTTTCCAGTATGCGCTTTGCCGACTGGGCCATCGGCGTCGTGATGGTCAACATCAAGTCCGGCTTGCCGGCCGCCAGCCTATTCAAGAATTGCGGCACCAGCGAACGATCGAAATTGACATTGCCTTCGTCATAGCTGGCGTTCACGCCGGCCTTCTCAAGCGAAGCCTTGAAGCCGTCAGACACCTGCTGCAAGGATTCATGCGGGCCAAAAAGGGCAATCGCAACTTTTTTAGTGTCGTCCGAGGCTGCTGACAAGCCCGGTAAAAACGCGAGCGCCATCAGTAGTAGTTGCCAGATACGAATGTTCATGGCTGTCTCCAGAATGTGGTCGAATTACAGATACTACGAATACGTATTAAATAGAGGCAAGAATAAATTGTCAATCCGTGATTACCGCTGGCGCGGTGTTGCGATTGCAATGCGCGATGAGTCGAGCGGTTAGCTCGGACTAGGCGGCGGAAGGACGTGTGCGGTTAATAATCTCGCCCAGAGCAGCATATAAAGGCCCACCCAATCTCGCCACCGGCTGCATACCAACACTATCTATATGGTGGCCGTTGTAAATGTCGGGACTCAGATGAAACATAGCTACTTCACCGATATATAGCGTATTGATGCCATTGCCCAGCGGCACGATCTGCGACAAGACACATTCCATCTGAACCGGAGATGCCGCCAAACGAGGTACGGATACTCGCTGCCCAGGCGTCAGCGCTATGCCCAGCTCCTCGGCCTCGCTGACGTCACCGGAGTATTCGGCGCTGCTTTCGTGCATAAGATCAAGGGTTGCCCGGGTGGCAATGTTGACTACAAATTCTCCGGTGTCGCGAATATTTCGGGCGGTATCCTTGATACCGCCTGAATCAGTTAAGGTGATGTTCACGGCCAGCATTGGCGGTGAGTGGGCCACATAATTAAACGAGCTGAACGGAGCCACGTTTACAATTTGACCGGCAGACTGGGTGCTGATCCAGGCAATAGGACGGGGGACAACAGCGCCGGTAAGAAGCTTATAGGCATCCGAATCCGACATGCCCTCGCACGACAATGAAATCATAAAAATTCGTCCATAGTATGGAAATTAGCCCAAGCAAGCGAACGTATCGGCTTGGTCAAATGAATAATTGGATAGCGGGCAATGCCGTATCTGCATTCAACAGCTGAACGCGCTTTCTCACAATATTGAATTGCCCGTTCGTGTCTCGAAGCTGGTAATCGACCTTCGCGCACAAAATAAGTTGATCTTGCGCCTGGGTCTCCATATAGAACAGGTTACACGAGGCAGAATGAAGGGCCGCCTGTTGCACGCCAGCAGGCACGTGCGGCTTTTGCACGACCCTTAGACTACGAACCTTGGGTGAAAGCGAGTGCGCCCTGCCGTGACGTAATCTCTGGATACGCAACTTGAGCAGCATCTTGCTTTCAAGAGCAATCGACGGCTCACTCTCGTGACACTGCTGTTCAGGCCTCGCGGGAACCCAATACACGCCGTCATCCGCAAACAAGTCGTACCACTCGTCATAGCGGCCATCGTCCAACAGGCGGTTCTCAAGATAAACGAAGTCGGCAAGCCTTTGTTCCAACACCTCATCCAAGTTCACGCGGTCTCTCCTTGTTCGCAGTCGGATGTCAACGCGACCACCCACGCCTTGTACTGATTACGCATGACCAGTTCGTTATTTCCATCATCAAAGCTAAGATCATCACCCGAGGACTCGTATCCTGGCTGGTATTGCCGTTGCAGGTTGACCCATGGATTGCCTTGAGCAGCCAGCGCCTTCTGCTGGCTTTCAAACAAATGAACATCGTCGTGAGCAACAACGCTCATGGGTGAGAAAACCAATCGTCCATAGGTTAGGCCACGCTTTAGCATGACGTCGGGCGCACCCTTGGGTTGAAAGGCCCATACTTCTATTTGCGTCAGCCCTACCGACAGCGGACGAATTACACGAATAATTTGCGGTGAGCCCTTGGCAGCCAGGCTGGGATAAAGAACTATGTTCTGGGGTGAGAACGACACGATTTCACGCGCTCGCTCGGCGCCGTAGGCCTCCTCGAGCAACTGCTGATAGCCGGGAATATCTGAGTAATCAGTATGGATGCTGAACTTGGTACCCAATATGCTGTGTCCATTAGGCAGGGTGCGCGCACCCATCTTTGAGTAAAAATCGTATCCTGCACCAAATGGCAATAGCTGCTCTATGGCCGTGGGATCAACATCTGTAAACTCTTCGCCGACCTTCCGTGCCGTACTGGACGCTGACTCGTGTGTAGAAATGGGGTGCACCGTATCGTTGATGTTCTCCAGATACATCTTCCAATTACAGCGAATTACGCTGCGGATGCTGCCCGCACCAATTTGCAGCTCACCCAAGGGCGATCTATCGACCATGTTGTCCAGAGCTTTAAGCACATCGCCAAAGTAATCCTTGAAAGCGGGCCCTTGGTGGCTTAGCCGCGCAAAGATGAAGCCGCGGTAGTTATGTACGCCGCCCGGAGTCGAGAGCCCGGCCGCGGCCTCGCTCTGCTTGAAGCTGGTGCCTTCGTAATCGCCCTTCAGAGAAACTGCCAATAGACTGCCGTCGGTGCGAAACGTCCACGCATGGTACGGACAGCGCAAAGCGCGGCCGGTATTGCCGGACGGCTCGGCCAGTAGCCGCGCCCCTTTATGCGCGCAACGGTTGATAACCACATGCACGCTGCCGTCAGTATGGCGCAGCATAATGACCGGACTTCCAGCCAAAGTGAGTGTGATGTAATCGCCCTCTTTCGGTATCTGGCTTTCGTGCCCGACATACAGCCAGGATCGCGCGAAAAGGCGCTCCATTTCAAGTTGAAAGACTTCTTCACTGATGTATGCATCCCGATGGACTCGCCCGTTTTGATACAGGCCCGCAAGCGCGGCCGGGTCGTCTCGATAATTGCTCATACAGACCTCTTCAGATAGGCGCCGTTTGCTTCTTGGGGCAATCGGAGGCGGTTGGTTGCGCGACTGGTTCAGGTGATATCACGTCTTCTGGCGGCCAGGGACAGGCCATGTCATCAGGCGGCACTGCAGCCAGGAGCGAGCGCGTATACGGATGTTGCGGTGAGCCAAACACATCGCGGGTCTTGCCTTGTTCGACTACTTCTCCTTTGTGCATGACCAGTACGCGCTGGCAAAGATAACGGACGACAGAAAGATCGTGTGAAATGAGCACAACTGCAATGCCGAGCTCTCGATTCAACGCCAGCATCAAATTCAAAATCAAAGCTTGAACTGACACATCCAGGCCAGAAACGATTTCGTCCGCGACCAGAACCTGAGGCGTAGCGCACAAAGCTCTGGCGATATTGACCCGCTGCTTTTGGCCTCCTGATAACTGTGATGGGAACCGCCCCAAGGCATCGGCGGCCATACCGACCTGCTTCATCAATTTGGCAGCGCTTTCGACACGGGTGGCAGGCGAGATATTGGGTTGGATCTCGAGTACCTGCGTGATGAGACGCTCGACAGTACGGCGCGGATTGAGGGCCGAATCCGGGTCTTGGAACACCATCTGCACCAACGTGCGCATCTGGCGCGACTGCTCGCTTGTGGCCTCTGCCCGATCTATCCCATTTACCAACACTTTGCCCCGGGAAGGTTCCACCAGCCCCACCAGGATTCGTGCCAGCGTGCTTTTGCCGCTGCCGCTTTCGCCCACAATGCCCACCAGTTCACCGGGGTAGATGCTTAGGGATAAGGGCCGTAATGCATGAAACTCAGGTTGTTTGAATGAGCCGTTGCGGCGATATACTCGACTGGCGTTTACCAGGTGCAGCAACGGCCGTCCAGACAGGTTTTGCGATTCGGGTACATGATGCGGCAAAGTCTGGAGTCGTGAGTTATGTCCTCGACACGATCCCGCACAACCGACAAAATGCCCAGCCTTGACCTCTTCAAGCATAGGTGGCTGCTGAGCACAGGTTTCATCACTGGTCGGGCAGCGACTGGCAAAGCGACACCCGGGCATCGCGGCCATTTCCCGTGGGCCGGGCATGAGCTCGGGCAGCGTGGCCAATACGTACTGAGGGCCATCAAGATTGGGCGTAGCCAGTTTTAGCGCCCACGAGTATGGGTGCATGGGAGTGTCAAGCACACGACCAGCCGGCCCTCTCTCGACGACATCCCCTGCGTACAACACTGCCACCTCATCACATACATGAGCCGCCATTCGCAGGTCGTGAGTGATTAACACCACTGCGGTATTGTGGCGTTGCTGCACCTGCTTGAGCAGACGAATTATTTGTGCCTGGGTAATGACATCAAGGGCAGTGGTCGGTTCGTCCGCAATGATTAGCTCGGGGTCGCCCGAGAAGGCCATCGCGATCAGGACGCGCTGACATTGCCCGCCAGACAACTGATGCGCATATCGATCAAGCATATCGCTTGGTGTAGGCAGGCCGACCTCGGCCAAGCGATCAGTCGCGTAGGATTCCCATTGTTTGCGTGGCCGGCCTTGATGCTTGAGATGCTCAAAGAACTGCTGACGGATGGTCAATACGGGATTAAGCGCCGAAAGCGGCTCTTGCGGAATGAAGGCGATTCGCCTGCCTAGCCACGATTGTGCCTGGCGGCGGGTGAAGGGCTCACCCCGGAAAAGCACTTGGCCTTGGGCAAAACGAAGGTTTTCGGGCAACAGCCCCGAGACAACGCGCCCGATCATGCTTTTACCTGCGCCTGATTCACCTACCAGGCCCAGCACCTGCCCCTGGCGCACCATGAAGGAAACCTTGCGCAATAGCGCAACATCCGTACCAGCGGCCTTTACCGTAACGGACACGTCGCGAAACTCAAGTACAGGGGTGCTCATGCGTCAGCCCCCCGCTTTCTGAGGCGCGGATCAAGCACCACACGTAGACCATCGCTCAATAGATTGAACGCCAGTACTGCGAAAATAATGCCGATGACTGGAGCCAGCAGGTTCCAGCCCGCCTGATATATCTGATCGCGCCCGTCAGCCAGCATGACACCCCAGGCGACAACATCCGACGGTACCGACAAGCCCACAAAACTCAGTATGGCCTCGACGATGATGGCTACCCCCATCTGCAGGCTGAACAACGTGATGATTAACGGAAACACTGCCGGCAGGACTTCTCGAAGCACGATGCGCAAATGCGAAAAACCCAAGAGCCAGGCCGCGTGAACGTATTCGCGTTCACGCACCACAATGACTTCGGAGCGCACCACCCGATAAAAACGAGTCCAGTCGACCAGCACTACTGCCAGAATGACATTGCGAACGCCCGTGCCCAACCCCACCATCAACATCATGGAGAACACAACCGGCGGAATGGACATCCACAATATGACTGCGCTGCTAAGAAAACGATCGAGCCGGCCGCGGTAATAGCCCGCCGCCAGACCCAAAATTGTGCCCAGCAACATCGTGCCGACCGCAGCTGAAAATGCCACGAGCAAAGCCAGGCGGCAGCCAAAGATGACGCGCGACAATACGCAACGGCCCAAACCATCTGTGCCCAAGGGATACTGAGCAAGCCCGCCGTCGCCCCACATGGGCGGCAGCAACGTTGCCAGCAAGTCTTGATGGTTAGGGTCGTTGGGTGCAAGCCAAGGAGCGAACACGGCCACGATGACCAACGCCGCCACCATCGCCCCGCCCACCACTATTTTCGGATGAGCCAGACGCTTTAACGCCCCACTATGCGCGGAAGGTTGATATGTCGTCGCTGTCATGAAGCCTGAACCCTTGGATTAAGCACCACATAAAGGCTATCAACACCGAAATTGATCAAAAGCACCATCAGGCAGAAAACCAGAGCGACACCTTGAATGAGAGGCAGATCAAAGTTCTTGATGGCCTGAACCATCAGATTTCCGATTCCGGGAAATGAAAAGATCATCTCAATGAGCAAGGTTCCTCCAAACAAAAAGCCCAACTGGACCCCTATCAGCGTCAATGTAGGCAGCGCGGCATTCTTGAGCATGTGACGCATCAAGACGCTCCATTCGCTCTGCCCCCGCAAGCGCGCCGTAGTTACGTATTGTTCTGTGGATGTTTCCAAGAGGCTTGAACGCAGCACACGCACAATAATCGGGCTGAACGATAAGGCAAGAGCCAGCGCGGGCAGAATCAAATGCGCAAAGGCGTCGAAGAAGGCGCGCAAGTTGCCGTGCAAAAGCGCATCAAGCAGCATGAAGCCTGTAATTGAAGGCACAGCATACGAAGGATCGATGCGCCCCATGAAGGGCAGGATGGGAAGCATCACGCCAAAAACAATGATGAGAATAATGCCCCACAGAAACGACGGAATCGATAGCAGTACGACGAGCAGGAAGTCGGCGCTCATCTCAGCTTTTCGGCCTTCGAGTTTGTATAACAAGATACCGCCGGGGATTGAGATCAGTAAAGCGATGATCAGGCTGACCAGCACCAATTCCAGCGTCGCCGGTAACGCTTTTGCCAGCAGCGCGGCCACTGATTCGCGAAAATAAATGGAGTTGCCCAGATCGCCTTGCAGCGCGCGTGACAACCACACCATGTATTGTTCGAAAATGGTGCCGTTCAAGCCAAGCTCGATTCGCACGGCGTCGATGTCGGCCTGTGTGGCAGACGGTGACAACAACATGGCCAAAGGGTCGGACGGAATAAGGCGCAGCACAATAAACACCACTACTGACAAGCACAAGGCAGTGATGAACATGGCACCCAAGCGGCGCACAAGTAGCAATATGGAAGGCGTCATAGGCATCCAACGCAATTAAGAACCACTGACCGACGCTAGCGTCGGTCAGTGCGGCGTGACTACTTCCAGGAATATTCCTGCGGAAGGATATAGCCGGTCTGGTACGTGGGCACGTTCAAATTCTTGTCATGCGCCACGGTGGAAACCGACTGAAGCACAGGGATGCTCCATGCGTTTTCGGCGGCCTTGACGTTCAACTGACGATAACCTTCCAGACGCTTCTCTTCGTCCATCTGAGCATTCAACTGGTCGAACTCGTCGGCAAGCTCTGGCTGCTTCCAGGTGGAAAAACGCATGCGCGGCTCGAGAATGCGGCCAGTGAAGATTTCAGGGTCACCGGTGGCGTTGGCCCAGCTATACAGCATGACACCATCCAGCTTGGATGAATGGCTCAACTCGAGGTATTTGGCAACGGTGATTTCTTCAACCGTTGTTTCTATGCCGATCTGCGACCACATTTGCGCAATCGCACGCGCCATATCGTAGTCGGATGGGAAAGTGTTATTGCTTGAATACAAACGGACCTTGAGTGGTTTTTCTTTGCTGTAGCCGGCCTTGGCCAATTCTTCGATAGCCTTTTCACGGTCGAAAGGCGTTTCAAAGCTGCTTACATCGCCTGCCGAGCCTTTCGTGGCAAGCAATGAGATCGGCTTTGCGACATTGTTGTAAAACGCGCGTGAAAGACCCTGCTTATCGATAGCCAGCTGCATGGCGTGGCGCAAGTGCTCATTCTGGAACGTATCAACATAACTGGGAATCTGCAGAATGTAGATTTCGCTGTATGGATAGACTTCAGCCTCAAGCTTGGCGTTCTTTTGCAGGCGTGTCACCTCACGTACCGGAATCTGCACCGATACGTCAACCCGGCCCGACTCGACTGCGGCCACCCGGGCGGAAGAGTCAGGAACAATCTCGAATATGACGCGCTTGATTGCGGGCTCGCCCTGCCAATACTTGTCAAACGCCTCAAGGGTAATGCGAGAGCCGCGTTGATAGTCGACGACTTTATAGGGCCCAGCCCCAACAGGCTGCTTCTGGAATCCTTCTTCGCCGACTTTCTCAAAATAAGCCTTGGGCAAAATGTAGGCCGACAAGAAACCCATATACTTCAGGGCGGTTGGCGAAGGAGTTGAAAACCTTGCAACAGCCTTGTAGGGCTCTATGACCTCGACCGAGGCCAGGAACGCCATCATGCCATTGAGCGCCAGTGTCTTGGTTTGAATGGCGCGGTCGAAAGTGAATTTGAAATCTTCGGCCGTCAGTTGGCTGCCGTCATGAAAATAGACATCATCACGAAACTCGAGTTCGAGCACTTTGCCTTCATCGTCCAGCCAACGATAAGACTTGATGAGCCTGGGCACTGCCTGCTGCGTATCGTCCACGAACATCGGGGAATCAAACACCGCTTTGAAAAGCGACTGGGCTGGAGGAGCTGTAAATGCGGTTGGGTCCCACGATGGCACATCAACCGGAAATGCAATCTTTACCTCGGAGGGTTTTTCTTGTGCCTGCGCGACTCCACCCAATGCAACCAGCGCGCCAAACAATATCCCCACTGCGGATTTTTGCCATATTTTCACGAGCTTTTCCTTAGTTGGTTAGAGGCGTCGACGTAAATAGCCACGACTCCATGCGTTGAGAGACAGCATTCGTAAAAGTATATTGTTTGCAAATATTTGGCGTCGACTATGGTTTACCCTAGAAGTTTTATTATTGTTTATCAAGGGATTATAATTAACCCTATTCAGTATAAAGTTTGCATTAACCAGGGTTTTGCATGTCCCTTTCCTTAATACAGCGCCTGAACTGGCAAACCGAATCCGGAGAAATTCTAGACGACGATCGCCGCTACCTCATGATGCGCACCGACGTCTTGATGGGCGGGTTCCGCAATCTCCCGGCGGCCGCACAGCGACAAGCCTTTCTAGCTTTGCAGCAGTCTGTCCGAGACAACGGAGGAAAGTCGGTACATGCGTATTTCGACTCACTGAACCATAATGCGGGTCGCCTGCTCGAAACCATGGCAGATTTTTCAGCACAAGTCGGCTGGGGCGTCTGGTCAATTCAAATGCAAGACGGCTCACTGACGGTGCAGGTACGCAATAGTCCATTCGCGCAAGGATACGGCCGCTCCACCGAACCTGTTTGCTACGCGATAGCAGGCATGCTTGAAGCACTCGGCGAAGTCGTGCTGCGCGGTCCCGTCCATGTATGCGAAACCCAGTGCTCGGCGCAGGGGCATGCGCACTGCATCTTGAACGCCACAAGAACACCTGATTCAAGCCTATGACTGCACGTCCCCGAACCAAACGCAATCGCCTAGACGAAAAGCCCAAGCTCAACATCCGCCAGCAGGTGTATCAACATTTGCGGCGCCGCATGCAAACAGGCCAGATTGGCCTGGCTGACCGCCTGATCGACTATGAAATTGCGGCAAAGTTGTCGGTATCGCGCATGCCTGTGCGCGAAGCGCTATTGCAGCTTAAGCATGAAGGCTTGCTCGAAGGAACCTCGCGCGGGTTCGTGCTGCGACGGTTCACGCCTGCGGACATCGCCCAGTTATTCGAAGTGCGTCTACTTCTTGAACCGTCAGCCGTAGCAAGCGCATGTGAAAACGCCACCCTTGAAGGCTTGGCCAAAATGCAGCAAGCTACAGAAGCATCTATCGCCGCGCACCAGGACAATGACAGCGTCACGTACATGAATGTCAATAATGTATTTCGCACCACGTGGATCAGTATGGTGCCCAACGTTCATCTGGCTGACATGATCACGCGCCTGGCCGACCATGTCGAGGCTGTGCGCTTGGCCACATTGCGCGACCCCAAGTTTCGCCAATGGTCTCTGACGTCCACCGAGAAAATAATGGAAGCGTTTTTGCACAAAGACATCGAACAGGTGCAGGAAAGCGTTCGCTTCAACCTGCGTAAGGCTGCCGCCGCCTACTACTCAACGCAAGGGATGCTGATACAAGAACACAACGATTCCGTCAGCGAAGCGCGAGAAGCGTAATAGCGCCAAAAACCGTATCGCGCTGGGCTTACCCACATTTACATGACACCCTGCGAGCGATTAATCACACCTCAGCTGGTTGCCCGCTTGCACTAGCCTGCACTCGGGCCAGTGGGACAGCGTTTCGGCATAAGTCTTTAGCGTTGCATCTATGCTTTCTTTGCGCATGGAGGGAGACCGCCAACCCTGATCCGTCAAAACGAACACGTGGGCCCTTAGCCCCGGTGTCGCGTTGTTGACGGAGGCAAAATATTTAGACATAAGGCCATCGAAGAATTCGTTCCCGCCGCCCATGTTAAGAAAGCTCTTTGATTGCGGAGGCAGGGACACTTTCAAGTAAAGGCGAAACTTGCATGTATAGGCGAGTGGGCCGGTAACCGGGTTGCAAGATTCTTTTTCCACTTTGGTGGCGTCCAGGCGAATCGGCATTAGCTGATCGAACGGAGGTGCTCCGATCTCAACGGCAGTGGGCGACAGCATACGACCGCCCCCGGCCGCCATGTCACGCATGATAGCCAAGCGTATTTCTTCTTCATCCGGCTCGGAATATGTCTCTGGCACAATCACTGGCAAGCGTCCGGGCGATGCCATCAGCTTGTTTTCCCGCGGTGAATAGTTCAGTGCTGGATCAATAGGCGTCCCTGCTGCCGGGCGCATGCCTGCTAGCGCAGCGGCTTCCACGCCCTCTATGCCTTCTTCAGTTAGTGTAGGAACATCGGGAAATTCGGGCAGTCGGGTCGCATTGGCAACCGCTATCGGAACCAGCTTGCCAGACTGGATCAAGGCTTTGCTGGTAGCCAGACTGGCCATCATGGCGGATACATACCCGTTTGCGACATCAAGCAGGGCGGACGCCGAACGGCGATAGGGGATATGCACCATATCCAACCCGGCACGCTGGCTTAGCATTTCCATGGCCCGATGGTGGGAGCTGTCGTCCCCGACCGATGCGTAGTCGATTGAGCCGGGATTGGCCTTCACTTCGGCGACAAAGTCTTTAAAGGTTCTGGCTTTGACGCCTTTACCTACTACCAGAATCATGGGGACGCTGTCCATGGGCGCAACCGGCGATGCGGCGGAGCTTTGCGAGGCCATCGGCGTCACGGAGCTTGGTGTTAACGGGGCAGCTTTGGCTACCTGGCTTGTTGTTGAAACCGCGGCTATTTGAGATGCCGCCGTGGTTCCACTAGCTTGGCTGGCTGTCCCTAATTGGGTAATACGCTCGGAATAGGCGTTAAACAGGCATGAGGCGTCGGCGCCGCATAGGTTTCGTTGGGCCAGCCAATTGCGTTGCTCTTGTTGCGCACTGGCTTTTTGAGATGCTTGGCCGTGCCATTGACGCAAATAAAGCTCAGAAAGCTGGACGTCCAGCATAGCCAATGCCGGATTATTGCATAGAGTGGTTTCGGTCGGTGAGCTTGCGCGGGTGCAGTCAAAAGAAGGGTGTGCAAGGCCGGCAGAAGAGGGGCGCGCGATGGTGGATGCTGAAGGTGACGGCAGCGCGTCGGCTGGTAATGACGCGGGTGACGTGGTGGCTGCCGATGGGTCGGTCTGCATAGGTAGCGAGTTGCTTGCCACGACGTGCCGGTGTATGGCTGTAAGCGTTGCTAGGCCTTGCTTGTCGATTGACGCCGTAACGGCCAATCCATTGGCTCTTTGAAACGCGTTCAATGCACTTATGGTTCGATGTCCCGCTGCACCGTCTGCCGGGCCCGCATCGTAGCCCAAATCATTCAGCATGTGCTGGGCTTGTTGTGTCTCAGCGCGTGAAACCCCCGGTTTGGGCACGTGCTGCGGTGAATGCGTAGTTGGCGGTGAATACGTGGGAGGGGGTACATACACCGGCGGCGGAACAGCTTGTTGCTGCTGCGGCGGCGGGATCAGAATGCGCAATATGTCGTTGATGTTTTGAGCTGTCGCGTTAGGTATCCATAACAAGGATCCGATCAGCAAGACACATGACGCCCATACACCGCAGTACAAGTATCGGCGCTTGCTATTGGCTTGGGGTTCGTTTTCAGACACCATGTAAATATCAGCCATGTTGCCTCTCTTGCCTCTTGCCTCTTGCCTCTTGCGTTAAGGAGGTGTACCCAGTGGCACGCCAGACGCGCGACGGAAAATACGTGACAAATCGTGTTATTTTCGAAGAAGTGTAATGAAGTTAGACTGGGAGGCCCATCAGCTGATCAGCCTAGGCGGCATGCCGTAACAGCCCGGCAGTACCATCTTGAATGGCGGTTTACTCGGTAGTTCAAGCGCAAGGTATGTTGAAGACGAGTCCGCCCCCTAGAAAGCAGCCGCCTCCAAGTAGCGCTTGAAAGAACTGTGAATCGCTTCGGAGTCCTCTGCCCGGCCCAACAACACCGACAGGAGCAGGCGCGCTTTCACACCACTTAGAAACCCGCCTGATATCAAGCCTTTGCCCAGCAAGTCTATTTCCGACCCTGCATAGCCGTATGTGTTTGTTAGCGATCCGCCTGCGTCTATTCGGGAAGCGAGCACCACGGGCTTGGCGATTGCCAGCCGCTCCACAATCGGGACGATATCGGCAGGTACGTGGCCCGCCCCGACTCCCTCTATCACGACGCCCCCGTAATCTAGCTCGCGCAAGCTATCAAGCATCCATCCGTTATCACCCAGCACGACTTTAACAAGCGCGACTGGCGCACACTGGAACGCTGAAGAGACACCATATTTGATGGAAACCGGTGGCCGGCAGTGGAACCTCGCCTGTCGTTCCACGATGAAACCAACCGGGCCGGCTGCCGGTGAGGCGAATGCAGACGGCAGATGAGTATGAACTTTGTGAACAAAGCGCGCGGCATGAATTTGGTCGTTAAGCACCACCAGCGCGCCCATCTGCGCCGCGCCTGCGCTTGCCGCGACAAGTACCGCCGCATACAGATTGGCCGGGCCGTCGGCGCCCGGCATGGCCGGACCGCGCATGGCGCCGGTGACCACCAGTGGTCGATCACCTTGAACCAGAAGGTCCAGCAAGAAAGCGCTCTCTTCGATGGTGTCGGTGCCTTGCACCACCACAACCCCATCGATCCCTTGCTGATACAGCGTGTCGATTTCGGACGCCAACGCTGCAATCGCAGAAAGGCTTAGCGATGCGCTGGGTAGCGCGGGCTTGGAAATCACTTCAAGCGCGGCCACTTCGCCCAACCCGGGAACACTCGTAAGCAATTGCTCCGCACGCAGCCCCGGGGCAATACCTCCGTTGTCTTGAGGCACCATGACGATGGTGCCACCTAACACTATCACTGCAATCTTGGGTAAGGCCATGAGCTTCGTTTAGGGTTGGTTTGCGCCCTCTAGCGCCGAGACTTCGGCCATTTCACCATAATCTGCACGAGACTCAAGCGCAGGCTCGTTCAGTGAGCGCGCCAACAACACGTTCTCGGGAGTCGCAGGTGCGTTTAGTGCTGGTCTTTCCAACCCCGAAGCAAGCGCTTCCACCAGCGCTTGATGCACAGAGATAGCGAGCATCAGAGGGGGTTCGCCGACGGCCTTCGAAAAGTACGGGGTCGCCGCTTGGAACGAAGGGTTGTCCATTAGCTCGACGTTGAATACGGTCGGTCGGTCGCCAATGGTCGGAATCTTGTAGGTGGACGGAGCATGTGTTTTCAAAGCTCCCGTAGCATCCCACCAAAGCTCTTCTGTGGTCAACCACCCCATGCCCTGGACAAAGCCGCCTTCGATCTGCCCAATGTCGATGGCGGGGTTCAATGATTGCCCAACATCATGAAGCACATCCACGCGCAGCACCCGGTATTCGCCGGTAAGGGTATCGACGAGCACCTCGGCCACAGCGGCGCCATAGGCAAAATACAAAAAGGGCCGCCCTTGAAAGGCTTGCTGGTCGAAATGGATTTCGGGCGTCTTGAAAAAGCCTGTCGCAGATAGCGAAACCCGATCCAGATAGGCCAGCTCGACAAGCTTTGCGAAAGGAATTTCTTGAGTGCCTGTATAAACGTTTTCGTCCTCGAAGCGCACCTCGTCCGTCGTGCCGCCAAAGTGACGCGCCGCCACCTCGGCCAAGCGGCTTCTGAGCTTCCGGGTTGCGTCTCGCGCTGCCATTCCGTTCAAGTCCACGCCCGCGGACGATGCCGTGGGAGAGGTATTGGGCACCTTCTCTGTGTTGGTGGCGGTTATGCGGACACGCTCTACAGAAACCCCAAATTCGTGCGCCACGATCTGGGCAACCTTCACGAACAGCCCCTGGCCCATCTCGGTGCCGCCATGGTTCAAGGATATGCTTCCATCCTTGTAGATATTGATCAACGCCCCCGCCTGGTTAAGGTGGGTGCGGCTGAAGCAGATTCCCATCATCACCGGTGTCAGTGCGATGCCTTTGCGCAATATCGGGTTTTCTTTGTTAAAGGCCAGTATCTCGCTTCGGCGCTGGTGGTAGCTCGCCCTTTCCACCAGTTGATCGATCAGCTCGGGCAGGATGAAGTTCTCGACGGTTTGGCCATAGTGTGTCTGGGCCCGGACAGGGTCGTAGAGATTCCGTTTTCGAACATCCAACGGGTCGATTCCCAGGTGATGCGCAATGTCCAGCATCGCACGTTCGATGCCAATCATGCCTTGTGGCGTACCGAACCCGCGAAACGCCGTGTCAGAAACCGTATTGGTTCTACAGCGAAATGATTCAACCGATACGTTCTCAAGGAAATAGGCGTTGTCGCAATGAAAAACGCCCCGGTCCGCTACGGCGCCCGAAAGATCGGTAGCGTAACCGCAACGCACTTTTTGCTGAAACTTTATACCCAGTATGCGTCCGGTGTCGTCAAACCCCACATCGTAATCAATGACGAATGCGTGACGCTTTCCTGTAAGGCGCATATCGTCATCACGGTCCAGGCGCACCTTTACGGGACGCCCCGTTTTGCGCGCCCCCAACGCCGCTATCGCTGCAAATTGAGTGGCTTGTGTTTCTTTGCCGCCGAAAGCGCCGCCCATGCGGCGCACGTGTACTTTGACTGCGGCATCTGGAAGGTCCAGCAGCCGCGCGCACAAGTTTTGAATTTCGCTGGGGTTCTGCGTAGAGCAAAATATCAAAACCTCGTCGTCTTCACCAGGGTAAGCCAGAGAAATCTGGCTCTCTAGATAAAAGTGCTCTTGACCCCCGGTACTTATCCGGCCTTCCAAGCGATGGGGTGAAGCGCCCAGCGCCTTCTCCGGATCGCCACGATGAACGCGGCGGGGCGCATGGATAAAGCTTTGCTTTTCCATCGCCTGGTCGATGGTCAGTATGGCTGGAAGCTCTTTGAACTGGATGCTTGCAAGCTTGCTGGCCCGGCGGGCCACATCGACCGATTCTGCAATTACGGCGAACAAGGCCTGGCCGGCAAACTGAACATATCTTTTTGCGAAAAGCGGCTCATCGCCCGCGTGCGCACAACTGATATCGTGGACGCCCGGAATGTCGTCAAGCGTCAGGACGGCAACAACACCTGGTTGGGACAATACGCCGCTTAAGTCGCAACTTAAGATCTCGGCATGGGCAAGCGGGCTTTGCGCAACGTAAGCATGCAGCGTCCCTTGTGGCTCGGGCATGTCATCGATGTAAACGGCCTCCCCGCATACCTGCTTTACAGCACTATCGTGACGCTGTGAGATTTGAATCGTCATGGGCTGCTCCTTTGTCAAACTTGCGCGGCGACCACGCCGACCTCGGACGAGGTCTGGCACTCAAGGAAATACCTGTGAAGCAGGTTGCCGGCTAGGCGATTTCGGTAAATGGAACTGGCTCGCGCGTCGCTGAGCGGTTCGTAGGTGTTTTCAAGAATCTCCCTTGCCCGCGCAACGGTTTCGTCTGTCCAGGCGCGCCCTGTCAGGAATTGTTCGCATGCCTCTGCGCGTAACGGTGTGCCGGCCATGCCGCCGAAACATATGCGAGCCTTTGCCACGGTGATCTCGTCGGCAGTGCTGTCAAACTCAAGGTTGAAAGCGCCACAAACGCCGGATATATCTTGTTCAATGCGCTTGCTTACCTTGTATACCTTCAGGACGGAAGAGGGCGAAGGCCGGGGAATCCAGATGGATTCAATGAATTCGCCGGGGTTTATGTCTTGTCGACCATACGCAATGAAGTAATCCTCGAGTGCTATTTTTCGCGCCTGCGCGCCGCGGCGAAGCGTAAGCTCGGCACCCGCGGCAATAAGAGCGGGCGGCATGTCGCCAATGGGCGAGCCATTCCCAATATTGCCACCGATGGTCCCCAGGTTACGAACCTGTACGGCGCCAATACGCGATATGAGCTGCCCGATGCTTGGGGCAAGCTCCGCCAGCGGTTTGCGGGCGGCATCATACGTAACGGCCGCACCCAGCCGAACACCCTCCGGCAAAACCTCTATCTGCTTAAGCTCTGGTATGCACCCCAGATAAACCAGGCATTCGTATTGTTTATGGTTCTTCGTAATATGCACGCCCAGGTCGGTTCCCCCGGCGACCAGCGCCGCATCCGGATGCTCAACGAGATAGGCGGCAAGCTCTTCGACGGAGCGGGGAATAACGAACGCATCCCGCTGTACCCCGACACGCGCTCCCGTGTTCGAAGATAGCGCTTTAAGCTTGTTTAATAGTTCGTCGCTGCGTGCCGCCCACTCACCATCGGCGCCAGCCTGCAGCGCGTTCTTCGCGGCATTGATGATAGGGGTGTATCCCGTGCATCGGCAAAGGTTTCCCGCAAGGAGCTCATCAATTGCCTGGCGCGTCGGCTGAACTTCGTGCTGGACACCGGCGAATATCGACATGACAAACCCGGGAGTGCAAAACCCGCACTGCGAGCCGTGCTCGGCCACCATCGCTTTTTGCGCCCGGTGCAATTGCCCACTGTGCTTAAGGCTTTCGACCGTCAATAGCGCCTTCCCGTCCAGGGTTCCAAGCAACTGGATACAGCTGTTCACTGCACGGTAGCGCAACGCGCCATCGTCCTGCTCGACCACCACGGCCGTGCAAGCCCCGCAGTCGCCTTCAGCGCAGCCTTCTTTACTGCCCATGGCTCGCTCAACTTCACGGATATAACGCAGAACAGTCATATTGGGATCGAAATCGGCTAAACGTCGCAGCTCTCCGTTGAACAAGAACTCTATGGCTTTTCTCACAATCACTCCCAAAATTTTCTAAACATGGCCATGCCCTTTAATATCCCAGGGCGCGAGGCAGCCAAAGCGCCACAGACGGGACAAAGCTGATCAAGAGCAATACCGCGACATGAACGCACAGGAATGCAAATAGCGACGGAATAATGCGTTCGACCCGGCTTCCAGCCACTTGAGCACCAAGGAACAGCGCGACGCCAATAGGAGGCGTTGCCATTCCGATGACAAGGTTGATGCTCATCACGACGCCAAACAATATCGGATCAATTCCAATGATCTGCACGACCGGCATCAACACCGGGACAAGAATGATGATTGCTGCCGTGGTGTCCAACACCGTACCGATAAGAAGCAGCAGGACATTAATCAAGAGCAATAGCAGATACGGGTTTTCTGTGATGCTGAGCATGGCCGTGGCCACGGCCTGAGGCATGGCTTCCGACATCATTACATCGGAGAACACCCGCGCGGCTCCGATAATCAACATGATGAAGCTGGTGGTCATGCCGGTGCGCAGCAAGATGGACCACAGATCCTTTATATTCAGTTCTCGATAAACAAAGAAGCCGATCAAAAGCGCGTACAGCACGGCCACCGCCGCAGCCTCTGTTGGTGTCATGACACCAGAAAAAATTCCGCCCAATATCACTACCGGCATGAAAAGCGCGAAAAACGATTTTTTCGCTTCTTGCAGAACCGCGCTTTTGGAAAACGGCTGAACCACCCCGTAGCCTTTTCGTTTGGACCAAAAGTAGACCAGGGCCATCATGCCGGCCGCAATGAGAATGCCCGGCACTACGCCGGCAAGAAACAGCGCACCCACTGATTCATTCGCGGTAACCGCGAAAATAACCATGGTGATGCTGGGAGGGATGATCGGTCCGAGCAACGACGCACAGATCGTAATACTTGCAGCAACGTCTTTATTGTAGTTTTCCTTCTCCATCGCCGGGATCAACACCCGCCCAACGGCAGCGATGTTTGCCAGGGCCGACCCAGAGATGGCCGCCATAATCGCATTGGCCACAATGTTCGTGTGTCCGAGCCCTCCTTGGATGTGGCCAACGAGCGTTTTCGCAAAGTTGACGAGCCGCATGGATATTCCGCCGCTGTTCATCAGCTCGCCGGCGAGGATGAAGAATGGAATCGCCATCATGGGAAAAGAGTCCATGCCGTTGAACATGCTCATGGGCATGATGATCAAGGGCATGGTGGGGATAAATAGCACTACGGTCAGCAGGGCCGCCGCCCCCACTGCGAAGATAACCGGAACGCCGAATGCCAGAAACCCGGCCAGCGAACCAAAAAGAACTGTGGCAAGCATTACATTGCTCCGTATCCAGAGTTAATCGGCATTGAGTTCAAGCCTTGATGTTGCGCGGACGCTGTCACTTCCCGCTTGCCAATAAGACTGTATGGCCGCCGCCATAAGGTGATAGATCATCAACGCCGCTCCAACGGGAATGGAGGCATATGGAATCGCCATCGACATTTGCAACGCCGGGGTCGTCATGTAAGCGCCTTGACCCAGCGTCTCCAAGCCCTTCCAGAAGACCACCGCAAGAAAGCACAGGATTATCAATTGGGTGAGTCCAAAAACGACATGCCTCAGCATTCCGGCCGGGAGCTTCCGCACCAGCACGTCTATCGCAATGTGGCCGCCATGCCGGAAGACCAACCCGCCCCCTATGAACGAAAGCCACACCATGCTGTAGCGCGCCACCTCTTCAGACCATGTAAGCGCGTCATTCATGAAATAACGCGCGAACACGCCCGCCAGCGTGGCCACCGTCATGACCAACAGCAGCACCACCAACAGCACGCTAGAGGCGCCAATGATTGCACGGTCGAAATATCGGAACATCGTGCGTCTCCCAAATAGAAAAAATTCAACGCCGCCATTCTTACTTTGGCGGCGTTGTTACCCGTTTTATGGCTTGCCTACGCTCGCCTCGGCGGCATCGATACCTTGCAAGAGCTTGTCGACCCATTCATCGCCGACATCCTTGCGCACCATTTCCTCGACGGGCGGGCGTCCAAGCGACCTGAACTCCTCGTACTGTTCGGCGGTGGGCGCGTAGATTTCCAGCCCTGCCTTCTCCAAGTCCTTCAGAGCTTGGCGCTCGCTGAGAAGCACGGTAGCCCGGGCGGCGGTGGTGGCCGTTTGCGCGGCTTCGTACACTATCGCCTGCTGCTCTGGAGTCAAGGACTGAAAAGTGCGCTCGTTGATCATCGCGGCGTGAATGCTGAACAGATGGCGATCCAGAGTGAGGTGCTTCTGATGCTCATGCAGCTTCATGGCGAACGCAAGCCCGGGGGGGTTCTCCATGCCGTCGACCACACCTTGTTGCAGTGAGGTGTACAGTTCTGACCACGCGATGGGCACCGGGTTACCGCCGAGCGCTCGAACCATCGCGATATGTGCCTGGTTTTCGCCGGTGCGTATCTTCAGCCCTTTCAAATCGCCAGGAACCTGTACCTGCTTGCTGCCATTGAAGAAGCTACGGAAGCCTGCGTTCATGACGCCCAAGATACGCAAACCGGTAGCCTGGCGCCATGCGTCATTGAATTCCTTGCCGAAATCACCATCCAGTACCTGCCATGCAACGGCGTCGGAACGGAACAAATAGGGAATACCCAGAATTTGAGCCGGCTTGAAGAAACTGGGCATCAGAATTTCGCTATTGATCGTCATCTGATTGATGCCTGTCTGAGCTTTCTGCAACTGCTCGCGCTCCCCGCCCGCTGCGTTGGCGCCGAGAATCTGCACCTTGACTTCCCCGCCAGTGCGGTCTTCCACCATTTCCTTGAATACGACAGCCCACACGTGAGAGCCTTGTTGCATGCTCTCAGCGGTTGTATGGCTGATTCTTAGCGTCGTTGCCGCGGCCGCAACCCCTGCTGGAATCGCACTGAAAGTCGCCGCCGCAGCCAATGCCGCCACAGCCGTTGTACGCCAATTGGAAAACAACCTCATGACTAGTCTCCTTTTTGTAATCCAGCGCTGTTGTTCCTGTTCGGATTCAAGCTATGAATTAATGGATTTAAATATAATTGGACTCAATCTTCGAGCGTGAGTGGAAAAGTACCATAGGACTATCCTGCGGATATACGAGGGATAACACTAATTCTTAAGGGGTTTTCTTATTTACGGTTCTAATGCTAGGATTCGGATAACGTATAATTGCATCCAATTTCACGGAGGAGCAACATGAGTGTAGCCACCGCGCTAGCCGAACAAACGCTGATGGAAACCCTGCAAGATTTTGTCAGGTACCCCAGTCAGCAAACCGAACTGCAAGAAAATGACCCGCACGTAAAAGCCTTTATCAAGGAATGCGCCGCTCCCCGCCTGGAGAAGATGGGAGTGGATATCCGCTACGACAAAATGGGTAATCTGATTGCAGAGGCTGGGCCCAAAAACGGCCGTTCGCTGATGTTTGTGGGCTATGCCATGACCCATCCGGCCTCACGCATGGAGGATCCGTTCTCGGCGACATTGGTGGATACACCGCGTGGCCAGGCAATTCGCGGTCGCGGCGTAGCAGAACAAAAAACGGCTTTGGCCGCGGCATTCGGGGCCTTTGAGCAGGCCGTCAACAAAGATCAGCTCGGAGGCAGACTAATACTGGTTCTGACTACTGCAGGCGAAACCGGGCGACACGACGCCATCGAAAGCGTGATGGCCGAGTTGCCCGAGCCGCCTGAGTACGCCGTGATCCTTGTCGGCACCGACAGCAAAATCGCCATCGGCAATAAAGGAAGAATTGACTTTGAGGTAATCGTTGGCGGAAAAACCTCGCATAGCTCGGCCCCCTGGAACGGGGTCAACGCCATTACCGGCGCCCAACGCGTGCTAAGTGAACTTGAATCACTGGATCTGGGTGTGCCCGATCATCCGGCATTCGGACCAGCGACTCTTACACCCACGGCCATCGATAGCAGCCCGAAGGCGACGCACACCGTGCCCGATACCGTGAACATCATATTTGACAGACGCCTGCTTCCCGGCGAAGAACCCGCCCAGGCGCTCTCCTCGATAAAACAGGCCACCACGCTGCCCGAGCCCTGGAGCGTGAAATTCGAGCTTGGGCCTATCATGTATCCAAATGAACTGTCTTTGGAAAGCACCTTTTTCCGCAAACTGACAAATGCGTTTGAAACCGGAATAGGCGCGGCGCCCGAAACGTTTCATTGCAATTTTGCCCTGGATGCGGGATATTTTTGTCGCAAGGGCATCCCCGCGGTAATGCTCGGACCAGGCGAAGTAGATCAATTCCATTCCAACGAAGAACATGTTTTAGTTTCAGATTTGGTCAACATGTCGAAGGTCTACTACTCGCTGATCGAGCAGTGCCTGCCGGGTGACGCCACATAACTTTAACTACGTACATCGGTACGCGTACGCAACGGAAGAACTCATGCACCTGCTATCTGCCGCCTACTCACCCAGCACTATAGACAAGTCGCTGTCGCCTGTGGAACAGGCATACCAGTATGTCATCAACGGCATCTTGTCAGGAGAGCTCAAAGCAGGTGCGCGAATTCCCACCGAGGCCGTCGCCGAAGCGCTCGGCATAAGCAGAACACCCGTACGCGATGCATTGCGCAGCCTCGAAGGCGACGGGGCGGTAATGATCTATGCCAATCGAGGCGCCGTCGTTGCGAAGTACTCGCGCTCAGAGGTTTCTCAGCTTATCGAGATACGGGCGGCCCTGGAAGGGCTGGCGGCCCGCTTCGCATTGCCCAATATCGGCCCATCCGAACTAGAAGAGCTGGCCCATCTGAAATCGCGCATGGAGCGCGAAGTGACCTCTCTTTCGAAGTGGATGGCGGCGCACGATGCATTTCACAACTACCTCACCGCATTAAGCGGGCGGCCGTTACTTGTTCAACAGACAGTGAAGATGAGGTTCATGCTGCTGCCCTATTACCGCGAGTACTACAACCAAAGTCTCGAGATGGAAATACTGGGCCTCGAACACGAAAAGCTCATTCGGGCGATCGAGCTAAACGATGCCACCCATCTAGAGCAGTTCGTACGACGACACGCCATCATCAACGTTGACAAAGTCGCTGATTTGGCTGAGCAGCCACCCAATACCTAACCCAAATACACTACCCCCTGGAGGAGACATGGAGCAAATTCTCGCGCCGGTCGTATTCAATCGACACCTGACCGGCGATTACTGGCTAATCGAAATCGAGGCTCCAGACATTGCCGCAGCCCTGGAACCGGGCCAATTCGTCAACATCCGTATCCAGAACAGCCTGGCTCCATACCTGCGCAGACCGTTCAGCGTCTATAGAGTCAGCCCGGACAAGCGTCGGTTGCAAGTGGCTTATAAGATCGTCGGCGAAGGTACGCTCCTGATGCGCGATACGATGCCCACCGGCGGACGATGCGACGTGATCGGGCCCCTGGGCAAGGGATTCAGCCTGCCTTCCCGCGCGAAGCGCATTGCAGTAGTGGGGCGTGGAATCGGCATTGCCGCACTACCCACATTGGTCGATGCCGCTGCAGAACGAGGCATTGAAGTTCATGCCTTTCTCAGCGCACGTACCCGTGACAACCTCGTCGCCGAAGACATATTCGCCCATTACGGTTTCCCCGTGCACGCGCACACCGATCAAGATTCTCCGGGAACTCTGGTAACAGACCCTCTTGAAGAGCTTAGTCGCACACAGAAAATCGATGCATTCTATGTTTGTGGTTCGAACCGGCTGGCACGAGTGGTCCATGGCCTGGCCGAAGCGCAGAACGCGCCCGCAGAAATCGCAATGGAACAACATATGGCTTGCGGATTCGGCGATTGCCACGGCTGCGTCATCAATGTGAAGCTTGATGCCGACGGCCCCGAAGAAACGGTCTGGAAAGAGGTCTGCCACTACGGACCTGTATTCAACACCTGGGAGGTTCTTCATGCTTGAGACCACTACATCGGTACGGGAAGATGTACAAGCCCTGGCAAACACGCCGAAAATGGAAGTGGAAATTGCCGGCATAAAAATGAAAAACCCATTGACGGTCGGCTCGGGCACTTTCGGGCACCACGGAAGGTACAACCAATTTTTCCCCGTGGAAGTTATGGGCGCCCTGGTTCCCAAAACGATTCGTAACTACAAATGGCCCGGCAACCCAGAGCCCCGCGTCTATGAAGTACCGGCTGGGCTTCACAGCTCGGTGGGCATACCCAGCAACGACTGGGATACTTTCATTACCAAGGATGCACCGATTCTCCAGTCATTCGAGCTGCCGATTATCCAAAGCATCATCGGACGCACAGAAGACGAATACGTCGAAATGGTTGAAAAGTGTTCTGAGCTGGGCATCTTTGCCGGCATTGAACTTAACCTGTCTTGCCCAAACTTGAAGCAAGGCGGTTTGGACTTCGGCTACGACCCAGTGGCGGCCGAGCGGCTTGTAAAAAGAGCCCGGCAAGTAACAGAACTACCCATCGTGGCAAAGCTTGCACCTGATTTTTCATCGCTGGTCTCTGTGGCGAAGGCGGTTGAAGCAGCCGGCGCCAATGCGATCGCTTTGGTCAATGCGCCCAGGGCAATGTGCATCGATTACCAAACCCGTCGCCCCATTATCGGCAACAAGATAGGCGCACTGTCGGGCACAGCGATCAAGCCCATGGCCGTTTATATGGTCTGGCAGCTTTATCGTGCGGTCGATATTCCACTATTTGGCATGGGCGGGGTCACCGATTACCGCGATGTGATCGAATTCATGGCCGCCGGCGCGCGTTCGGTCGCATTCGGCACGATCAACTACGTTGATCCCATGGCGCTGCCTCGCGCATTGCAAGACCTGCAACAGTATCTTGTCGAAGAAGGCATCGATGACGTCAACGAGCTGGTGGGCTCTGCTCATGCTTAGATTCGCAGCCTCTGAACAAACGCTCCTTCACGCCGACGCCCCCAGCCGATAACAGCACGCCTTCACGCGCGCTGCAACGCAGAACGGCCTCCCTCGCGGGAGGCCGTTTCGTTTCCGGATGCTCGCACCGCGATGCCCACAAACCCATTACCGGCGTAGGCTTATTCCGTAGCGATCCGTTCAAAAGATGTATAAAAAATACCGGAATAGAAGAACACTCTGTACTTACCGCCGAAATACCTTATGAACACCGTAACTGTCTTACTCCTGACCTTCGTTTTATCCGTCACTGGCTTGGGAATTTTCATTTGGTCGCTGCGACGCAATATGTTCGACGACAACCCCGAAGCCGCCAGCGTCATTTTCTCGACGGGCGAGATTGGCCATGTCGAAGACCCTTCGGCAACGACAGAACAGCGGGCGGGCTTGCAGAAGGTGATGACGGAAGGCGGCAAGGTGTCCATCGATCCGTTGCTGGCTGAAAAGCTTAAGCAGGAACTTGCTGATCGCATCGATGCGGACCAATCCACCGCCTATGTCACCTTTGTATTCCTTGTCTGCGCCATCGGCTGGTTGATATTTGCTTCGGTGTTCGGCCTTATCAGCTCGATCAAGCTGCACAACCCGGAATTCCTCACGCAATATGCCTGGCTTACCTTCGGCCGCACCCGTACGCTGCACCTGAACATGGTTGCTTACGGCTGGTGCCCCATGGCTGCATTCGGCATTGCCATCTGGATGCTGCCCCGATTGCTTCGGACCCATTTGTATGGAGGCCGTTTCGCGCTGTTGGGCTGCATGCTCTGGAACGCGGGCCTGATTGCAGGCCTGGGCAGTATCGCAATGGGCATCAACGACGGCCTCGAATGGCTGGAGATTCCGTGGCAGATCAGCATTCTGCTGGTTGCCGGCGGCGCCCTCATCGCCTTGCCTTTGGTATTCACCTTGGCCAATCGCAAAGTCGAGCACTTGTACGTATCGATCTGGTACATGGGTGCGGCGCTTTTCTGGTTTCCCGTGCTGTATCTGGTAGGCAAGCTTCCTGCCGTGCACTTCGGGGTGGAACAGGCCACCATGAACTGGTGGTTCGGCCATAACGTGCTGGGGCTTTATTACACACCCATTGCGTTGGCTTCGGTTTATTACTTTCTGCCCAAGATCATCGGCCGGCCCATACAGTCGTACAACTTGTCGCTGATCGGCTTCTGGGCTCTGGCTTTTTTCTACGGCCAGGTCGGCGGCCACCATCTGGTGGGCGGCCCGGTTCCGCACTGGCTCATTACGTTGTCCATTGTGCAATCGATGATGATGATCATCCCGGTGCTGGCCTTCTCGGTGAACCAGCACTTGACCATGCGCGGGCACTTCAAGACCACCTACTATTCGCCAACATTACGCTTCATTGTGCTGGGCGCAATGATGTACACCGTCAGCTCTGTCGAAGGCTCATTCGAAGCACTACGCAGCGTCAGCACGGTGGCGCACTTTACCCATTTCACCGTCGCGCATGCTCATATCGGCCTGTATGCCTTCTTTTCCATCGTGATGTTCGGCGCCATTTATTTTGTCATGCCGCGCATCATGAACTGGGAATGGCCGCATCCCAAGCTCATCGTCGTCCATTTCTGGCTTGTCGTCAGCGGTATCGCCATTTACGCCATCAGCCTGAGTGTTGGCGGATGGCTGCAAGGCCTTAGCATGCTCGACGCGGCCAAGCCCTTCATGGAATCGGTCTTTGTCACCCTTCCGTATCTGCAGGCCCGCACGCTGGGAGGCGCCCTTATGACATTGGGCCACCTGGTCTTTGCGCTGCATTTCATGCAGATGGCGCTGCGCTACGGCCGTCACCGCGTTGGCCCGGCCTTGCTGCACGAACGCGGCGGCCGGCCAGAGCTGCAGGCAGCGGCAGGAGCCTGACCATGGAGAACGAACGCAAACTCTTAAGCGGCGCGATGATTACCTTGGCGCTGGCCACCGCCACCCTGGTCATGCTGCCGTACATCCAACTGTCTGATGTCCAGCCGCCGGAAGGGCTTAAGCCTTATACCGACCAGCAGTTGCGCGGCCGTGATGTGTATGTCGCCATGGGCTGCGTATATTGCCATTCTCAGCAGCCACGCAGCCAGTCTCAGGCGCCGGATTTCCAGCGTGGCTGGGGCCGGGCCTCGGTGGCGGGCGATTATTACTACGATCATCCCCATTTGCTCGGCACCATGCGAACCGGTCCAGATCTGTTCAACATTGGGGCGCGCCAGCCAAGCGTCGATTGGAATCTTGGACACCTCTACGAGCCTCGCGCCTATACACCGGGCAGCACCATGCCGGCATTCCCTTTCATGTTCACCCTGAAAGACGAGGCCGAGGAAGGAGACGTCGTCGTCAAGCTGCCGCCGAGCCATCAGCCTGTGGATAAAGTAGTGGTCGCCAAACCCGAAGCCCTGGACCTGGTCCATTACCTGATCGGGCTGAACCATACCTATCCGATAAAGCCAGGGGTCGATTTACCGACGCTTCCTGAAGCGTCGATGCAGAAAGAAACGCTCGAAGAGGCCACGGAATGACGGAATCTCGATTCACTCAACAACAGCGTGAGCTGCCCGAGCCCGAAGAAGGCGGCCGCCCGATACCATTGCTGGTATTGACGATTATTGCCGGGCTGCTCATCTGGGCCGTGTACTACCTATACGCCGCTTACAACCCCATGCCGTCATTCCTGGGCGACAACCGGGTGGCGGAAGACTTTGCCGTTCCTGTGATGGCCGATGGCGGGCAGTTATATACCGCCAACTGCGTAGCCTGCCATCAAGCGAACGGCAACGGCCTGCCCGGGGTGTTCCCGCCGCTTTCAGGCTCGGAATGGGTCGATGCCGACGACCCAAGCGTGCTAATCAAGATCGTCCTGCACGGAGTACAAGGCCCGCTTACTGTGGAAGGCGTGAAGTACGATGGGTTGATGCCGCATTTTCACGACAAGTTCTCTGACGCGGAACTGGCTGCCATCGTGAATCATGTGCGTACCAGCTTCGGCAATGCCGCCCCGGAAACCGACGCCACATACGTTACTCAGGTTCGCGAAGCGTCTAAAGACCAGGCCGGGCCCTGGAAAGGCGACGAAGATCTGCGGCCTCTGCTCGAGCCCTAAGGCACGCAATACCATGCGATGGGTTCTTGCTTTGATATTCGCGCTACTTGCAGGAGCAGGCCCGCTATATGGCCTGACCGACGGTTTCAGCGCTGTTACCGCCGAATCGGCACGCCGCCAAGACGTAGCCCGCCAACCTCGAGCCATCGGCGACGCCTTGGTAACCAGCGCAAATAACGGCGCCTCTTCTCTGCGCGAAGAACTACAAGCCGATGGGCGTGTCGCCATCGTCAATTTCTTCTATACGCGATGCATTTCGCTGTGCTTGGCGCAGGGTTTTGTGACCCAACGCCTTCAGGCAGCCATAGAGGCCCAGGGGCTGCAGACTCATATACAGCTGCTGAGCATCAGTTTCGACGCCAGAGACAAAGGGCCCGACTTAAGCCGCTACGCCTTGAGCATGCGAGCCGATCCAGCCATGTGGCGCTTCTGGTCTTTTGAACAATCGCGCCAGCGCGATGCGCTGCTGCGCCAATTCGGCATCACGGTGATACCCGCTCTGTTTGGAGACTATGAGCATAATGCCGCGCTTCATGTGGTGACACCGGATGGACGCCTTGCCGGCATCTTTGATCTGGAGGAGCCAGGCCTGGCGCTAGGGTTGGCAAAGAAGCTGGCCAGTGAAAAGGACCAGCCATGATCCTGCAGCGTCCCGCGTTGGTGTTCACGATGCTGGCCGCAGCGTGCCTTATCGTGGCGCTGGGAGCGCATGGGCCGCTTACCACCCTGATGAGCTTGCATATGCTGGTGCAAATTCCCTTGCTGGTTCTGGCCGGCGTGTTTGCCGAACGGGCGGCCTGGATGCGGCGCCGGGCTGGATCTCAAGACATGGTCTGCTTGCAAGGCCCCA
>NZ_JBIQLE010000036.1:0-30429 GCF_044464525.1 Pusillimonas sp. | reverse complement strand
GCGCGCGGAAATATCCAGTCTGGAGAGCATCATTGGCGCCCAGGCAGACGCTCTTGAAGCCCTGCGTCGTCAGAAGCCAGGCCCAAAAGCCTAAGCCGGAAAACACTACCCTCGCCAGGGGTGCTATCCACCTCGACACGCCCCGCGTGGCGCAACACCACGGCGCGCACAAAGGCCAACCCCAAACCACTTCCGTCCGGGTTGTCCGGTACATTCTCGTCAAAACGCCGAAAGGGTTCAAAGAGAAAGACTTGCTGCTCAGGCGTCATGCCCCGTCCCGTATCCTGTACCTCTACGACCCAGTACGGCTCTCGAGCTTGCAATCGGCACCATACCCGCGACCCCTGCGAACTATATTGGATGGCGTTGGCAATAAGGTTGCCCAAGGCTCGTCCAAGCATTTCCTCGTCAGCCATCACGCGAGCCGGCCCTCGCACGCCGTCCAAGTCAAGCGTGATCTTGCGGTGTTGCGCCATGGGCCAGTGCTCATCGCATACTGACTGAAGCAAATCAGCCAGATCGATCTCTTTGAAAGCCAGCTCCATGGACTCAGCCCGCGCCAGGCGTACAAAGCCATCCACCAGGCCAAGGGTGCGGGATGCGCTGCGATCGATGCGGTTCAATAACTCTGCTTCGGCCAGAGGCTCCTTGCCAAGGCGCTGCAACTGGGTTAGCGCCAGTATTGCATTCTGCGGCGAACGCATATCGTGGGAAAGAAAACGTAGCGCTTCCTCGCGAAGCCCTATGGCCTGGCGCAGCACGCCCATGGCCTGGTGCAGCCTTACCATGCGGGCAGGCAGGGAACGGTCACCCGAGATGCCGGCCTGATCGGGCAGGGCTTGAGTGTGCATCAGATTTTGGGCATAAAGGGTATCAAGTTCGGCATCGATCTGCTTCAAGGCAGCTTCCTGAAGCCTCCAGCTCCACACGGGGTATGCCAGTACCATCCCGATCAGTGCTGCCGAAGGCCCTATCCAGAACTGGGCATGAAGCATCAATAGCCAGTCTATGATGAAGATCAACACGCCGATGGCCAGCATGACCAAGAAAGCACGGCTGGGCGACAGGCGACTCAAGGCCAGCCACACCAGCAAAACCGGCAACATGCTTAACAGCGCCGCCTGGACCCGGCTGGGGGTGCTGATCCAATGATGGCCCAGTGCATTATGCAGGCCGGTCGCCAGAATTTCAACGCCCGCCATTGGCTCGCCCGCTTTGGAAAGCGGAACGGACAAGGTGTCGCCCAGGGCGGCGGCCCAGGCTCCGACCAAAACATATTTATCTTCGAAAGCCGCTGCGGGCACAGAGCCGTCCAACACACGGGCATAGGGATACATCGTGAAGCTGCCGGGTTCACCGGCAAAAGCAATCAAGCGGGGATCGCCATTTTCTTGCGCGCGCCCCCAAGACCCGCGTTCTGTTTCGCCGGCCGCTTCCAGCATGGCCGGGACAAAGTGCTCAACCCGGCCATGCGCTGTGTCCAGATAGGAGTGCATGGAACGCACGACACCGTCCGGATCGAGCTCGACATTGATAAACCCCACAGCCGCGGCAGCTTGTGCCAGCATGGGCAGCGGGCCTTGTATGCGATCAGGCTCCACGACCAGCGGAAGCACCACCCGCCCATGCTGCGATATGGCGTGCGCCAATGCCCGGTCGTCATGGGGATAGGCCGGATTGGAGTCGCTTAGCACCAAGTCCAGTCCCACTGCCTTCGCCGCCCCCAGGCGCTCGAGCAATTGCGCATGCACCCCCCGGCGCCACGGCCAGTATCCAAGCTCTGCAATGCTGCTGTCATCCAGGGCAATGATCACGATATCTTCGGAAGGTTGCTGGTGCGCCAGCGCCATTATCCGCCCATACAACAGATTATCGAATCGATCGAGCGCCAGATGCTGGCTGTAATAACTGAGTAAAAAGGTTAGCAGCATCAAAGCGGGTACGGTCACGAACCATTCCAGGCGCAGGCGTCGTTCAAGCCCGCCTGTTTGGTTTCGCACCCCTTTGGCTCGCGTGAACATCGGCCCGATCAGTAATCAGCGACGATCACCAGCCCGCCGGCAGCAGATGATATGGGGTTGCTCGACCTATCCAGCAGCACATAAGCCCCTTCAAAAGCCGCGCTTGCATCCATTCCGCCGATACCCGCTTCGTCGACGCCTCGCACGAAAACATAATGAGTGCCCGGGCCCGATGCGGCGAACTGGGCCGGCGGCGAGTCGATGGTTCGTTGAGACACTAATTGGCCGCCGTTGGAATCGCGGGCCACGCTGACCACGTAGGCGGCGGCGCCGGCCAGCGGCTCGAAATCAATCGACCAGCCGCCCGGCCCGCGCGAAGGCACGGAAAGCTCTGGGGCCGGCAGCAGGCTGCGAACGCCCAGGCTTTGTCCTGCGGGATCGATCGCCACACCTTGCCGTTCGCGCAGTACCAGCTCGGGTGCGACAGTACCATCGACGCCCGCCATGCCGCTGACGACTTCGCTGCGAGACCCTCCGGCGGCCGCATGAACGCGCATACGCGTGCCTCGCACTCCAGTCACACTGACGGGCGTGCGCACCTCGAAGCGGCCCACGCCTGTCTGGTTGGGCGCAACTTGCGTCTCGACCGAGCCGGCCTCCATTTCAATAATCGAGTCTGTCAGGCCCGCCCCCACGAACTCGCGCAACCTGCTGATGACAAGGTGGGTGGACGGCGGGACGCTGACGACACTGCCATCGGTCAATTGCAATGAGACAAAGCCGTTTTCCCCTGTTTCAACGGCCTGGCCTTCGGACACGGAAGATGCCGCATGCAGGGCGCCGCCATCGACTGAAACCTGGCCTACGGCGTGCAGTACCTGCGCCGAGGACTCGCGCAGAGGAATCATCGAAAAAGGGATGCGAAGCAGCCTGGCGATTTGAAGCCGATAAGGGTCTTCAACCGCATTGAGCTGCTGCAGCGCACGCCAGTTCGAAGACTCGAGCGTATAGCGCTGCGCCAGTTCGCCCAGGGTATCGCCCCGAACCACGCGATAAAGAAAATCATCCCCCTTGGCGCCGGCCGGCTGGGCGGGCGCTGTAAGGGGTGACATCAGGCCGCAGGCAAGCATCACGATGCAAAGTATGCGAATTAAGGACATGGAGAGTTCTTTAGTCGTTATGGTTTTTGATCAATAAAACGTACAGTGACCGCGCGGCGTCAGGAACCGCCGTCGCCGGTATCGCCGACAATCTCAAGGCGGTAGCCCAGCGCATATGACGATGCAAGGCGCACACCGTTCTCGGGTCGCAAGTGCAGCTTTTGCCGAATGTTTGAAAGGTGCGTGTCAAGCGTGCGCGAGGTGGCGGGAATCTCGCGATTCCAGACAGCGGCGCTTAAAACATCACGCGAAAAAAGCCGGCCCGGATTCCGAAAGAACAGCAAGGCCAATTCGAATTCTTTGGGAGCCAGCTCTATGGGCTCATTATCAATACAAGCCAACCCTTTTTTTTCGTCGAAAGTATAACGGCCAAGCTGCAATTCCTCTTGCCCCGCCACCGCCTCTACTGCACGCCGACGCAACAACGCCTCGACGCGCGCCACCAGCTCGCCCGGCCTGATGGGCTTGGAGATGTAGTCGTCGGCGCCGGCCTGCAAACCGGCAACCAATTCTTGCTCGAGTATGCGGCTGGTCACGAACATCACGGGAACGTCATAGCCGATGTGGGTTCTTATCCATCTTACGACCTCGAGGCCGGTGATGTCCGGGAGTTCCCAGTCGATAAGCATCAAATCAAACGGCTGATGCTTGCGTAATGTGTCGAGCAGTTCTTTACCCAGAGCGAAGGTCGTGCACTCGTGACCCGCATCGGCCAATATGCAGCGCAGCAGTTGAGCCTGGTCGGCGTCATCTTCCAGGGAGGCAATATTCATTATTCGGTGTGAATGTTAGAGAAGCATTGACTGAACCCGGCCGTGCACCATACCCCGGCGCCGGCCCCAACTATGGTACCCGATTCGGGCACGCTATTTGCCTGTTCACTACTTATAAGTCTGCCGTTTCCACGGCATAACCGGAGGCTCACCATGCTCGTGTATGTCCCGCACTCGATTGAATTCGCCCACGTACCGGAAGTTCCACCCGACCAGCCCCCGCAAACTCCGCCGCAACGCCCCCCTGAATCCGACCCGCCGGATCCCACCGAAATTCCGCAAGACGACCCCAACGACATCCCCCCGCCGGGAGAGCCCGAACCGGACATCGATTTGCCTCCGCGCGAGGCGCCCCCAGGCGTGCGCGAACCACCGCAACCCGGACACCCGCCCGAACGAGTATGAGAACCCCGGCGCGTCCGGATCGCCTTATGCGCCCAAAGGACTACTACCACCTGACCCGGGATTCCATCAAGGCTTGGAAAGAAGACTACGCCGCCAGCATGGGCGCGGCCATCGCCTTTTATACCGCTTTTTCGATCGCGCCCTTGATGATCATCATCATCGCCATCGCGGGCTTCGTATGGGGCGAGGACGCGGTGCGCGGCGAACTGATCCGGCAACTGGGCGGCATCATCGGCAACGATGCCGCTGCAGGCATCCAGGCCCTGATTCGCAACGCCAACCGGCCCAGCCAGGGGATAACCGCCACGCTGATAAGCGTTGGCGTCCTTGTCTGGGGCTCAACCCGGGTCTTTGCCGAACTGCAAAGCGCCCTGGACCGAATATGGGAAGTGCCTCAAGCCGCGCGACAAAAAGGCATCTTGAACACGGTCCGGGCCCGCTTGCTGTCTTTTGGCCTGGTACTGGGCCTGGCCTTCCTGCTGATCGTTTCGCTTGTGATCAGCACGGGGCTGGCCGCCTTGGGGCAATGGACTGGCGGGCTCTTCCCGGGCATGGAGGCTTTGCTGCAATTTGCCAATACCCTGCTCACGTTTGGAATCACCACCATCCTGTTTGCCATGATCTTCAAGTTCATGCCGCAAGCCGCCATCGCCTGGCGCGACGTCTGGATCGGCGCCATCGTCACCGCCGTGCTTTTCGAAGCGGGCAAGCTACTGATCAGCATGTATGTGGGCAAGAGCGCTTCGGTCTCGACGCTGGCAGCGGCAGGCTCACTGATTGTGCTGCTGATCTGGGTGTATTACGCGGCCCAGGTTTTTTTGCTGGGCGCCGAATTTACATGGACCTATGCGCGCCATCATGGTTCTCATCGAGATTCGGCCGGCGCCGCAAAGCCTGAAACAGAAGCCATACGCGACCGAGTCTATGAAAATGATTCCGGTTCGTAACAGCCCTGTCCAGTTCCGACCCTGAGGCATACATTCCACGGGACGGTAACCTGCGGTTTCGCCTGGTCAAAGACCCTCACAGCGAAAACCTTGTGTCAGTCCCTGGAACGGGCAACATAGAACATGTACTCACCGCAACTTAAAGGAGTCTGCATGAAAACATGGATCACTACTGCTTGCTCGGCCGCTGTGCTCGCCTTGGGCGCCGCCGCCCCTTCGATGGCCCAGCAGGCCCAGCCGCCCGCTGCCACACAGCAAGCGCCTGTGAACTATTCCGACACCCAACTTGAGAAATTCGTGAACGCATCCAAGAAGGTCGCGGTCATTTCAGAGGAATACACACCTAAGCTGCAATCGTCCTCGGATGAAGCCACCCGCCAGGAAGTCTATCGCGAAGCAGACGAAAAAATGGTGGATGTGGTTCGCAATGAAGGTATGACCGTCGAGGAATTCAACGGCATCAATCAAGCCATCCAGCAAGACCCGGCATTGATGGAGCGCGTACAGAATATCGCCAGATAAGGGCCGTGCCGCAACCGGCCTATTGGGCGAAGGTGCATATCCCAGGGGATATGCACCTTTTTTTACGTGCCGCCCTTACATCAGGAAAACCAGCAACGCTCGCTGTATGAACTCTGGCAGGGACATTTGCCGGCCGTTGGCGTCAACGCGGCCTTCCCGGTAACTGATCTTGGTGGAGCTCGCCCCGTCTGAGATCGTGGCCAGGCCGGCAGCTTGCAGCCGGCCGACATATTCGTCATACAAGGCTGCCGCCATGGCCGTGGCTTGGGGGTCTTCGGCCTCGCCCTGTATCTGCTCGAGGGCGTGCATGAGCATTGGCTTTTCTATGTGCAGCTCAAGGTCGAGAGTGCGAATCGCCTGTTGCAGCAACGCGTCAAGCGATAGCGACGCTTCGGGTTGTGCGGGCTGGGTCAAAGAGACGACAAGCGCAGCCTGGCTTTCGCCCTTGTCATTTCTCCAGGCGACCGGCTCCAGGGCCAAAGTGGGGTTGCCCGCCAACAAGCCAATGAGCTTGTCTTGCAAAAGCGCGGCCTCAACGGGAGAGAGCTGCCATTGTTCCTGCGGACCGTGACGAGCGTTCAGTTCGTCATAGACAGCCGCCAACTCTGACAAGGCCGGCATGCTGAAATCGCGGCCGCTGACGCCAAGGGACATACTGCCCAGATTGATACTATTCGACGACACCTTGCCAAAGTCGTAACGGACGGCGCCGCCGCCCAGATCGCCCTGTCGTTCGCTGGAAACAGCCATCGTCGCATCGTGGAACGCCAGACTGCCCGCCTCAAGCAGATCAATGCTCAACCCTGCAACCCGGGTCGTGGACTGCATGCGAATCTCGTTGCCGGAAGAGATGGTGGCGTACTCAAAACTTACGTCGTCAATGATGACCCGCTCGGTACCCGGCCCCATCGAATAATCAAGCTGGTCGAATTCGCCCGTAACCTTGCTGTCGGCGAAATCGTTTTCCAACGTGGCCCTTACAGTTCCGCCCGAAAACTTCAGGACCTCGCCCTCTTGGGCCACTGCCAGGGGTTCGAATACCCATTCGGAAACCGCCTTGCCCCCGAAGCGCACCTCGGTGCGCGCGGTGACAGGCGACTCGCCGCCACGGCTGTCGAACCATGCCTGTGTAGTGGCCGAAGGCAGCAGGCGCGCCTGGCTCAAAGCCATCATGGGGATCAAGTTACCGGCCAGGACGGCGCCCGCCGGGAACGGACCGTGTTGCAGATGATCGCTTAGCAGATACTCTGTGCCGGGCTCATCTTGCACCCGCAGGGAATACACGATATCCGACGCGAAAATACCGCGTCGGTATTCGGCGATCGCCAGGGCTGCCCCTGCCCCCGACGTTTGTGGAACAAAGGATCTGGACATGCGTTCGTTGGCCTCGGCCACCGTTTGTTCGATGGTAATGCGGGCCTGTTTGCCCACGTACCACGACGCGCCGGTGTAGACAGCCGCCACCGCCACGACGGCGATGAATATACCCGTGGTTTTTCTCATTGTTGATCCAGTAAATATTGGGCCGCCTGGGCCGGCGGTTACACCACGCGCTTGCGGGACAGTTCGCGCGGCAGCGGAAATGCAATGGTTTCTTCGACACCCGGCAAAGTGCGTACCGACACCGCACCTAGCTGCTTGAGCCGTTCGATGACCCGCTCGACCAGTATATCGGGCGCCGACGCCCCGGCTGTTACACCTACGCGCCGTGTTTCATCAAGCCAGGCGGGATCGATCATGTCGGGGTCGTCGACCAGAAAAGACCGAGCGCCACGGCGCTCGGCCACCTCGCGCAGCCGATTTGAGTTGGAGCTGTTGACGCTGCCAACCACCAGCACCAGATCGCACTCCGGGGCCATGATCTTGACGGCATCCTGGCGATTCTGGGTGGCATAGCAGATGTCGCTCTTCTTGGGCTCGACGATGTTCGGAAAGCGTTTGCGCAAGGCATCGGCAACCTTCGCGGCGTCGTCCACCGACAGGGTGGTTTGAGTGACGAATGCCAGCTTGTCCGGCGAAACGACCTGAAGCTCCAAGACATCCTGCGGCGTTTCAACAAGGTACATCCCATCTTTGGACTGGCCAAGCGTGCCCTCGACCTCGGGATGGCCCCTATGGCCGATCATGATGATCTCGCGGCCCTCTGCCCGCATCTTCGCCACTTCCACGTGTACCTTGGTAACCAGGGGGCAGGTAGCGTCGAATACCTGCAAGCCCATGCGCTGGGCCTCGGCGCGAACGTCCTTGGACACCCCATGCGCCGAAAAAACCACAATGGCGCCGGCGGGCGCCTCTTCAAGCTCATCGATGAAGATGGCGCCTTTGGTGCGAAGGTCTTGCACTACGTAGCGGTTATGGACGATTTCGTGTCGCACATAGATGGGAGCGCCATGCAGCTCGAGAGCGCGTTCGACAATGTCGATCGCGCGGTCTACTCCGGCACAGAACCCGCGCGGCTGCGCCAGCACGATCTCGAGGCCTTGATCGCCCGACAGATTGGAATGATTAGCCATTACAGTACTCCAAGCAACTCGACCTCGATACGAAGGTCGGCGCCAGCCAACGGATGATTGAAATCGAACAATGCCCAGCCGTCGCCGCGTTCTTTGAAAACGCCCGAATACCGCCCGCCGTTGGGCGCGGCAAATTCAACAATGTCGCCCGGTTCGAATACCGTTCCGGGCTCGGTGTTGGCATCAAGCAAAGACTGTGTGACGCGCTGCAATAGCTCGGGGTTCCGGTCGCCATAGGCTTGCGCGGCGGTGAGCTCCATTGTGAAGCGACCGCCCTCTTCCCGGCCCACCAGTGCTTCTTCCATGCCGGGGGCCCACTGCCCGACACCCAATTGCAATGTCGCGGGCCGTTGGGTGAACGTGTCTGCAAAGACGGAACCGGCCGCCGGCCCGTTTGCGAGTTCGATTCGGTAATGCAAGGTCAGGTAGGAATCCGGACGGACAAAACCGGTCACGGAATTAGCATGGGAGGTCAAAATCTGTCACCGTAGAAAAATCTCATATTCCTCTATTTTAGAGCCTTTATGTCTTTCGATCCCTTATCCACCCAAGCCGAGCGTCCGCGCGAGCGGCTTCTGGCCCACGGCGCCCAGGTGCTGACCACCCCGGAACTGCTGGCCATCATCTTGCGCACCGGCCCACGAGGCAGCGACGCCATCGACCTGGGCCGCAGCCTGATAAGCCGCTTCAAGGGGCTGCGCGGCCTGCTGTCCGCTGATGCCGAGGCTCTGCTCAAGGTGCCCGGCATCGGCCCGGCCAAAACCTGCGAGCTGCTCGCCATCAACGAGTTGAACCGCCGCGCTTTGGCCGAAGCGCTGCGCAGCGGCGAGGCCCTTGACCAGCCCCAGCGCGTCAAGCACTTCTGTACCGCCATGCTGGGGCATCTGCGTATAGAACACTGCATGGCACTTTATCTGGACAGCCAATACCGCCTTATCGCCACCGAGGAACTGGCGCGGGGCACCTTGACCCAAGCGTCGATCTATCCACGGGAAGTGGTGCGGGCGGGCTTGCGTCACCATGCCGCCGCCCTTATTTTGGCCCACAACCACCCTTCGGGCGTGGCCGAGCCCAGCCAGGCCGATTTGGCCCTGACCCGGCATCTTAAACACGCCCTGGCCCTGGTCGACATCCGTTTGCTCGACCATTTGATCGTCACTGCACAAAGCGCCGTTTCGCTGGCCGAGCGCGGGCAAGTCTAACGGATAGATGTATCCTTGCAACGGCATGCACAAGAGCCCCTTGAGATTACAAACCCGGGCATGGTAATATTACGAGTTACTTTGGATACGTGGCTGGGTAGTCGACGCTTTTTGCAGCAACAGCGCCGACCGACGACGAAGCAATGTAAGCGCAGCAAGGCCCAAGGCAAGGCAGCGCGCGAACACAAAGCGAATCAAGCAGAAGTCACCCAGACTGGCGACCCCCAACAAGCAATGGCGCAAGCCACAGGAAATTACCATGAAAGAAGGCATCCACCCCGAATACCGCGAAGTTGTTTTTCTGGATCAGCAAACCGGCAACACTTTCATTTCGCGCTCGACCCTGAACAGCCGTGAGACCATCGACGTCGATGGCAAGACCTACCCTCTGTTCAAATGCGAAGTCACTTCGGAGTCGCACCCCTTCTACACCGGCGCCCAGACCCGCATCGTTGAAACCGGCCGCGTCGAGAAGTTCCGCGCCCGTTTTGCCCGCACCGCCGGCACCGTCAAGAAAGCCTCCTGATTTCAGCGGCGTTTCGCCCTGCGTCGGCCGAAACGCCACCACCGGGCAAGCGGCCATCACAATGGTACAACCGCCCGCCGGCATCGGCCCTCCAGGACCGAACTCCAAAGGCAGCCCCCCGGGCTGCCTTTTTACTGGCTTTTTACTTTAAGATGGCCCTGTTCCGTCAATTTTCCCCTACTGATCCGTGGCATTGCATGACTCCCACTCAACGCCGGCACGCCTGACCGCAACGGCGACCACCAAGCTTCCCCGGCTGCCCCTGCTTGCTTTGGGCCTGGTGTACATTCTGGCGGGGCTTTTCTTTCGCGACCCCTGGAAAACCGACGACGTGGCCGGCCTGGCCACCATGCTGACCGCCCTTGAGGACGGTTGGCACGCTTGGCTGCTGCCGAAAATCGGCAACATGGCCTATGCCCAGAACGGGCCGCTCATCACCTGGGTGGGCGCGTTTTGCATCTGGCTCTTCAGCCCCTTGTTCGAGCTGTTCACAACGCCGCTCGAAGCCACGCTTCTTGCATCGCGCCTGCCCAATCTGCTGTGGTTCGGCATTATTACCGGCTCGGTCTGGTACGGCACCTACCTGCTGGGAAGACGGCCCGAGCCCCAGCCACTGGCCTTGCCTTTCGGCGGCGAGCCTACCGTGCGCGACTACGGCCGCATGATCGCCGACGCGGCCCTACTGCTGATCCTCGCCACCGTCGGCATCATCTGGCGATTGCACGAAACATCCGAAGTGCCGGCCCTGATTGCCTTCCAGGCCCTGGCGTTCTACGCGGTGGCGCGCATGCTCGATCATCCCTTGTCAGGCGCGATAACCCTGGGCATTGCCTTGGGCGCCGCCTTTCTGACGCGCGGCTGGATCGGGTCGCTGCCCATCATACTGGCCGTACCCTGCCTATTCATTCCGCGCAGCGCCCTCTGGCCGGCAAAACATTGGCTCATCATCAGCGCAGTGCTGGCCATCGTCCTGGGTCTGCTCTGGTGGATACCTGCCAAGAACTTCAGTACTTACTGGATTCACAACTGGTGGCTATGGAACCTCACCTCGTTTGGCATGCCGCAATACCAGGCTGTGCTGGGCGTGCTGCGCGACCTGCCCTGGTTTCTGTGGCCGACCTGGCCCTTCGCCCTGCTGGCCATCTGGCGCTGGCGTACCTGGCTGTTCGCGCCGCACATCTGGATACCTCTGATGTTCCTGCTGTGGCCATTCATTATCATGCTGTTCCTGGCCGACGCCTTCGAGCCCGAATACAGCCTCATGGCCGTACCGGCCGCCGTGCTCGCCGCCTTCGCCCTGCCCACCTTGCGCCGGGGTGTCGTCAATTCGCTCGACTGGTTCGCCGTGATGTGCTTTTCGCTTGCTTGCGCCACCGTTTGGCTGGGATGGATCGCGCTGCAAGCCGGGTGGCCCGAACAAATCTCGCATAACATCGCCCGCCAGACTCGGGGCTACGAAGCCTTCATCTCCTGGAGCGCCGTCGCGATGGCCCTGCTGGGCACCCTGGCATGGATCGCCATCGTCCGCTGGCGCCTGCACACCAAGCCGGCCGCCCTATGGCGCGGTACGGTTCTGTCTGCTTGTGGAATCGTACTGACCTGGCTGTTGCTGGTCACATTATGGCTGCCCGCCCTCGACTACGTCCGCAGCTATCGCGAAGTATCCTCGCATCTGACGCAGGCTCTGCATACCCATCAGAGGCCCGGAGAATGCGTGCGCGGGCTGTCGCTGGGCACCGGCCAGCGCGCATCGTTCCTGGTGTTCAACGACTTGCGTTTCAGCTACAGCGCAGAGTGCACCCTGGTCCTGCAGCAAACTTCGCCCGACGCCGTACAAGCCGGCTTGGCCGACTTCGCGCCGAATTCCGTAGTGCTTTGGGAAGGCAAGCGGGGCGCAGACCGACGTGAGATGTTTCGCCTGCTGCGCCTCGATTCTCGATGACCCCCACTTCGTCCACCCGGGCGTTTCTGGCACAAGTCAAGGAAACCCTGCGCCAAGCCTGGCCCATCCTGATCAGCGCCTGGGCCAGCATGGCGTTCGGAGTCATGGACACAGCCATGGCGGGCCATGCCAGCGCGGCCGATCTGCAGGCCATGTCCCTGGCGGTGTCCATCTACATCACTATCTTCGTAGGCCTGATGGGCGTCATACATGCCCTGATTCCCATCATCGGCCAGCATTATGGGGCCCAACGGCTGCTAGAGGTTGGCCGGGCCTGGGGTCAGGGGGTCTGGCTGGCACTGGCCCTTTCATTGCTTGGCGCCACCGCCATGCTGTTCCCCAATGTGTGGCTC
This sequence comes from Pusillimonas sp., assembly GCF_044464525.1. Classification (NCBI taxonomy): domain Bacteria; kingdom Pseudomonadati; phylum Pseudomonadota; class Betaproteobacteria; order Burkholderiales; family Alcaligenaceae; genus Pusillimonas; species Pusillimonas sp. The sequence continues at coordinate 18,125 of NZ_JBIQLE010000036.1, read as the reverse complement.
TCGCTGTCCGGCGATGTCGAGCCCGCCGTGCGCGAAGGCGTTACCTGGTATCTGCGGGCTCTGATCGTCGCCCTGCCCGCCTCGCTGGTGTTCCGCTCTATTTATGCGCTGGGCACGGCGGTGTCGCGGCCCAAGGTTGTCATGATGATCAACCTGGCCGCCATTGCCGTAAAGGCGCTGTTCAACTGGATATTCATCTTCGGCAAGCTGGGCGCCCCGGCCTTGGGAGCGGCGGGCGCCGGGCTATCGACCGCCATCACAAGCTGGTTCAGCCTGGCGGCGGGTCTGTGGATTCTGAATCACGACAGCTTCTTCCGGCAATTCCAGCCGCGACTTGACCGGCCGCGCTGGCTCGACCTTAAAGAATTGCTGCGCCTGGGCATTCCCATGGGCGGCTCGTATCTGGTCGAGGTTGTCGCTTTCAGCTTCATGGCCCTGCTCATAGCACGCGAGGGCATGTACGCGACGGGCGGCCATCAGATTACCGCCAACCTCATTGCATTGTGCTATATGTTGCCGATGTCGATTGGCATCGCCTCGGCGTCGCTCACCGCACAGGCCATCGGAGCGCGCGATGTCGCGCGAGCCCGACAGACCGGCCTGGCGGGACTGTTCATCGCTTTGGCGGGTGCGGTGATCACCACCGCCCTGGTCATGGGCGGGCGACCCGCCATTCTTGCAGCTTATACCGACAACCTCGAGGTGGCTGCCATGGCCGCCGCGCTGTTGCAGATCTTGCCATATTTTCATTTGTGCGACGCCCTGCAATGCGTAAACTCTTACTTGCTGCGCGCCTACAAGGTGGCGGTAGTACCGCTGCTGATGCAGATCTTCGCACTGACCGGCCTTGGTCTGGTCGGAGGCTGGTGGTTGGGCTTCGGCCCCCTGGCCGGAAGCCTGCAACCTTTGCTGGACGTGATCATGCCGGGCGCCCCCACGGGGGCCGCCTCAATGTGGTTGATGGCCGCAATCGGATTGGGGCTGTCGGCCGTGCTACAGAACATCTGGTACTGGCGCGTGGTGCGGCAGCACAGCCAAGAAAGCGGTTATCAGCTATAGATGTAGCCGCGCCGCCACGGATAAGACAGATCGGAAGGGTTATCCAGCTCGTCGCTGCGACCCGCCACAGGCTTGTGCTGCAGCAGTACCTGATGCAGCGCTATCCATGCGTGCTCGAAACCCATGGCGCAGCCCGCAAGATAGATGCGATAAGCGCGCAGCGAACGCTCGGCGTTCTCGCCCTTGAGCGTTTTGCGGGCCTCGTCCAGTTGGGCTTCAAGCGCGTCGCTCCAGGCCCAAAGGGTACGGGCATAGTGCGGCCGCAAGTTCTCGACGTCGACGTCTTCGAGCCCCGCCTCGGCGATTTGTGCCAGCTCGTTGCTGATGTGGGTCAGTTCGCCGCCGGGGAAAATGTATTTCTCGATGAACTGCCCCATGCCCGCGCCCACTTCGGCGTTGTAGACACCACCCGCGGTGATGCCATGGTTCATGATCAAGCCGCCCGGTCTGAGCAAGCGGCGCAGCTTCGAAAAATACTCAAACAACTGCGCGCGCCCCACATGCTCGAACATGCCCACCGACGCGATTTTGTCGTATGGCGCGGATTCATCCAGCTCGCGATAGTCAAGCAGAGTCATGCGGACACGCCCCGACAGGCCTTTTTCTTCGATCAGCCGATTTACATGCGCATGCTGGTTCTTGGACAGCGTGATGCCGGTGGCATCCACGCCGTAATTTTCGGCCGCCCACAGCAGCAAGCCGCCCCATCCCGCGCCGATGTCAAGGAAACGCTCGCCTTCACGCAGCCGCAGCTTGCGGCAGATGTGGTCGAGCTTGGCTTCCTGGGCCTGGGCCAGCGTTAAATCGGGTTCGCGAAAATAGGCGCACGAATACACCCTGCGCGGATCAAGCCAAAGCTGGTAGAACTCATCGGACAAGTCATAGTGGAACTGAATCTGACGGGCATCGCGCACCTTGGAGTGCCGCTGTATGGAGATCCAATGCCGCCTCATGCTGGTGAACCAGTTTCCCTTGGCCGCATCGATAGGCGAAGCGGGCAGAACCGACGAAGCCAGCAGCATCAGGTCGCGCATCGAGCCTTCGAAATCGAACCGCCCTTCGACGTAGTCCATTCCCAGCTTGCCCGCCTCGCCCGAAGCCAGATGCCGCAGTGTAGAAGTATCCTTGACCTTCAGACGGATGCGTGCGTCGTTCGAGCCGGCCGTTTCACCACTGGGCATGACCACCTGGACTGGCAAAGGCAGCGAAGCCAGTTTTTTTTCCACTAAAGACAGTACAGCACTCACGTTCTCAACCCCCTATACATACTTAGCTGAAATCGAAGATCCGGCGGAATGGTGAAAACCCCTGATATTTTGTTGTGGGTTATTGCAAGCTCCAGCAGCAAGCTGCGTCTTGATCCCTGCAACCATACAAACCGGGCGGTTCGCTCGACAATTTATCACCAAACGCCGCCCAAGGCACACGCCTTCGGCGACTTGCCGTCTTTGAAGGCGGAAAAACAATGCCATCAAGCGAAGGCAACATCACGATCACTGTTAGACTACAGGCTTCGCTTTTTCCGGGCCAACCTGCCCGTTGTTTCATGTCTTCCAGACAATTGACCCGCACCGTGCCGGGCTGGCTGTGGCTGATGGGCGCCCTCACCGCCTTGGGTCCCCTGGCCATCGACATGTACCTGCCTTCCTTTCCGTACATGGTAGACGGCTTGGGAGCCACGCAAGGAGAAGTCGAACGCACCCTGGCGAGCTATTTGGTTGGCCTGGCCGCAGCCCAGATTATTTATGGGCCGCTGGCTGACCGCTATGGCCGCAAGCCGCCGTTGCTATTCGGGCTGGCCCTCTTCACCGTCGCGTCGGTGGGCTGCGCTTTCAGCACCGATATCGAACACCTGAACTTATGGCGTGTCGTGCAGGCCTTGGGCGGCGCCGCCGGCATGGTCGTGCCTCGGGCGGTGGTGCGCGACAACCTCGACACGCGCGACGCAGCCAAGGCGCTATCGCTGCTTCTGCTGATCATGGGTGTCACCCCCATACTTGGCCCCATCTTAGGCGGACAGGTGCTGTACATCGTCGGATGGCGGGGCATCTTCGGCATCATGGCGTTGGTTGGCATTCTTTTGCTGATTTTCACCGCACGCAACATGCGAGAGACTTTGCCGCCGGAAAAAGTCGTACCGCTACATGCGCTTACGATAGCTCGGAACTATTGGAGCCTGCTACGCGACCGCCAGTTCATTTTCTATGCGCTTGCCGGAGGCCTGGGTGGTGCGGGTATCTTTACTTTCATATCCGGCTCGTCCCGCATCCTGATCAACATCTACGGGGTCGAACCACGCTACTTCGGCTTCGTGTTCGGCCTGGGCGCCTTCTCGCTGATTGCGGCATCACAGTTCAGCGCCCGCCTGCTCGACCGTCATCCGCCCGAAAAGCTTCTCAAGCTGGCGCAGACCGCCGCAGTGGTGGCGACAATGATCGGCCTGGCGCTGACCCTCGCGGGATGGCTGCCTTTGCCTTTGCTGATGCTGTGCCTTATGGGCTTCATGGGCAGCCAGGGCTTCGTCAACCCAAACGCAGCCGCCTTGGCGCTCTCGCGTCAGGGCCACCGCCTGGGCGTTGCCTCGGCCATGATGGGCACGGTGCAGATGGTCAGCGGCGCCGCGGCGGGCATCGGCATCAGCCACTGGCAATCCAGTACCGCCCTGCCGCTGACCGGTATTCTGGCTGCGTGCGTGGCTCTTTCGTGGCTGTTCGGGTTCGCCGCCCGGCGCTCTGCCGTCAAGTCTAAATAGAAATGTGGGCCCCAAGCGCGCACGCTGCTGCGGTACACCAGGCGTACTGCTTGATAACAAGGCCATTTTCGTTATAGAATAGATGGTTTATTAGATTTTCTAAGGGGTATGATCATGGCACGCGTATGCCAAGTTACCGGCAAGGGCCCACGCACGGGCAACAATGTTTCGCACGCAAACAACAAAACCAAGCGCCGCTTTTTGCCAAACCTGCAATCGCGCCGGTTCTGGATCGAAAGCGAAAACCGTTGGGTTCGCCTGCGTGTTTCGGCCAGCGCCATCCGCACCATCGACAAGAACGGCATTGAGTCCGTCTTGGCCGACCTGCGCGCCCGCGGTCAAGCGGTTTAAGTTCGCCGCACCGGTAAACCCATACTCAGGAGCACATTATGGCTAAAGGCATTCGCGAGAAGATCAAACTCGAATCCACAGCTGGCACTGGTCACTTCTACACGACCACCAAAAACAAACGCAACATGCCCGAGAAAATGCTGATCAAGAAATTTGATCCCGTTGCTCGCAAGCACGTCGAATACAAAGAGACCAAACTTCGTTAATCGACGCAGCGCCGTACCCCGTAAATGCCCCGCCCCGAGCGGGGCATTTTGGTTTACGGCCCCTGATCGGCCCAGCTCGATGATGCACGGCCTGCATGTGGATGCCGGCCAAGCGTCTTATAATGCAAAGTTTGCATCAAACCCCAGATAAAGAAACCGAATCCATGCAGGAACGCTACAACCCCGCCGCCGTCGAAGCAACAGCCCGCGAAGATTGGCAGGCGCGCGACGCCTATCGTGTCACCGAAGACGCCGTCGGCGCCGACGGCAAGCCCAAGCCCAAGTTCTACGCCTGCTCGATGCTGCCCTACCCCAGCGGTAAGCTGCACATGGGCCACGTGCGCAACTACACCATCAACGACATGATGGCGCGGCAACTTCGGATGCGGGGATACAACGTACTGATGCCCATGGGTTGGGACGCCTTCGGCATGCCCGCCGAAAACGCCGCCATCAAGTCCAAGGTGCCGCCCGCCAAATGGACCTACGACAACATTGCCTACATGAAGAAGCAAATGCAGGCGATGGGGCTGGCCATCGATTGGTCGCGCGAGATGTGCGCCTGCGATCCCAAGTATTACAAGTGGAACCAATGGCTGTTCCTCAAGATGCTAGAAAAAGGCATTGCCTATCGCAAGACCCAGGTTGTCAATTGGGACCCGGTCGATCAAACCGTGCTGGCCAACGAGCAGGTCATCGACGGACGCGGCTGGCGCTCGGGCGCACCGGTCGAGAAACGTGAAATACCAGGCTACTACCTGCGCATCACCGACTATGCCGAAGAGCTGCTCGAGCAAGTGCAAAACGGCCTGCCCGGCTGGCCCGAACGCGTGCGCCTGATGCAAGAGAACTGGATAGGTAAAAGCGAGGGTGTGCGCTTCGCCTTTACCCATGACATCCACGATGACCAAGGCAGCCTTATTCAAGACGGCCGCATGCATGTCTTCACCACCCGTGCCGACACCATCATGGGGGTCACCTTTTGCGCCGTCGCGCCCGAACATCCCTTGGCCACCCAGGCGGCTCGCGGCAACCCGGCGCTTTCCGCCTTCATCGAAGCCTGCAAGCAGGGCGGCACGACCGAGGCCGAAATGGCCACGCGCGAAAAAGAAGGCATGCGCACCGGCCTGGCGGTGACCCATCCGCTTACCGGCGAGCAGATCGATGTCTGGGTGGGCAACTACGTGCTCATGAGCTACGGCGACGGCGCCGTCATGGGGGTGCCGGCGCATGACGAGCGCGACTTCGCCTTCGCCAAAAAATACGATCTGCCCATCAAGGACGTCATCGCACACAAGGACAAGGTCTTCTCGACCGACGCCTGGCAGGAATGGTACGGCGAAAAGCAGCAAGCCCGCACCGTCAACTCCGGCAAATACGACGGCCTCGATCACCAGGCCACGGTCGATGCCGTCGCAGCCGACCTGGCCGCCAAAGGGCTTGGCGAAAAGCAGACCACCTGGCGCCTGCGCGACTGGGGGGTTTCGCGCCAGCGCTATTGGGGCACCCCCATTCCCATCATCCACTGCGAAGACTGCGGCCCGGTTCCGGTGCCCGAACAAGACCTGCCGGTAGTATTGCCCGACGATCTCATTCCCGACGGTAGCGGCAACCCCCTGAACAAGCACGACGCCTTTCTGTCGTGCTCGTGCCCCAGCTGCGGCAAGCCGGCACGGCGTGAAACCGACACCATGGACACCTTTGTGGATTCGTCCTGGTATTTCATGCGCTACACCTCGCCCGATAACGACCAAGCCATGGTCGACCAGCGCAACGACTACTGGATGCCCATGGACCAGTACATCGGCGGTATCGAGCACGCCGTGTTGCACTTGCTGTATGCGCGCTTCTGGACCCGTGTCATGCGCGACCTGGGCCTGGTCAATTTCGACGAACCGTTTACCCGCCTGCTGTGCCAGGGGATGGTGCTGAACCATATCTATTCGCGCAAGAACGCCCAAGGCGGCGTCGAGTATTTCTGGCCGGAAGAGGTCGACGACATCCACGACGACAAAGGCGTCGTTGTGGGCGCCCGCCTGCGCGCCGACGGCTCCGAGGTACAGTACGGCGGCATCGGCACGATGTCCAAGTCCAAGAACAACGGCGTCGACCCCCAATCCTTGATCGATTCCATGGGCGCCGACACGGCCCGCCTGTTCGTGATGTTCGCCAGCCCACCCGAGCAGACACTGGAATGGTCCGACTCCGGCGTCGACGGCGCACACCGCTTTCTGCGCCGGCTCTGGGCCTTCGGCCAGTCGCAGCAAGCGTTTATCGCCAGCGTCGACAACAACACGCCAGATTGGTCTGCCGCCGACGCGGCCACCAAGGCCCTGCGCCGCGAAATCTACGGCCAGCTCAAACAGGCCGACTACGATTACCAGCGCATCCACTACAACACCGTCGTCTCGGCATGCATGAAGATGCTCAACACGCTCGAGTCGGCCACGCTGCCCGACACCGTCATTGCCCGCCAGGGAATGGCCGACGCGCTAGGTATATTGCTGCGTGTGCTGTACCCTGTCGTACCGCACATCACTTGGCAGCTCTGGCGCGACCTGGGCTATACCGAGCGGCTCGGCGACATGCTCGATGCTCCCTGGCCCGAGATGGACGAAGCCGCCCTGATCGCTGACGAAGTCGAACTCATGCTTCAGATCAACGGCAAGCTGCGTGGCTCCATCATGGTGGCAAATGGCACAGCCAAACCCGAGATCGAGCAACAGGCGGCCGGCCACGAGGCCGTCGCCCGTTTCCTTGAAGGCCGTCCGGTCAAACGGGTTATCGTGGTTCCCGGAAAACTCGTTAACGTCGTCGGATAAATTCATGCACCTGCCTGCGCTCCGCCCCTTTTCGATCTCTTCCCGCCTGGGGTTGCGCGGGCTGGCCTGCGTGCTGCTGCTCGCTGTTCTGGCGGCCTGTGGCTTTCGGCTCAAGGGAGTCTCGCCGCTGCCCTTCGATACGCTTTATACCAACATCGCCGAGAACTCCCTGTTCGGCGCCGATCTGCGCCGCCTGATCGTAGCTACATCGCCCAATACGCGTTTCGTTGACGACGTCACTCAGGCGGAAGCCCGGCTCACACAGCTCTCGCTGCAGCGTTCGATGCGTGAAATCGCCATTGGCCCCGATGGCCGCGTTGAAGAGTACGAACTCAATCTTGTTTTCGTCTTCCAGCTTACTGACGCTCAAGGAAGAGTACTGCTGCCGCCCACGACTCTGCGCTCAACCCGCGAAGTACCCTACGACCCCGACGCCTTGCAGGCCAAACAGGGCGAAATCGGTTCGCTGTTCCAGGAAATGCAACGCAGCCTGATCGACCGCATCGTGCGACGCCTGACATCGCCCGAAGTCGCCCAGGCATTCGAAGAGCGCGAAACAATCGCTCCAGAAACCGAACCCGGCACTATCGCTCCCGCAGCTCCGGATGCTCCGGCTGACGACATGATGCCCTCTCCCGACCTCACCCCCATGCCCAGACCCGGCATGATCCCGACCAACTAGGCGGGGTCCAACTGAAAGGAAAGTCGCATGACACGCGGGCTCGACATCGACGGCCTGTTGCAACGGCTCGAACAGGCACGGCAGGGGGGCAAAAGCCTCGATGGCCTATACATTGTTTCAGGCGATGAGCCATTGCTGGTCATCGAAGCGCTCGACGGCTTGCGCGCCCTTGCGGGCCAAGCAGGCTATGTCGAACGCACCAGCCTGGTCATGGATGCGCGCAGCGATTGGTCGGCCGTTCTGGGAGCCACCCAGAACGTCTCGCTGTTCGGAGACCGGCGTCTCATAGAACTTAAGATTCCCGGCGGCAAGCCCGGCAAGACCGGCGGCGACACCCTGGCCGGGCTTGCGCAGCTGTTCACCAGCGGCGGCCTGCCGGACACCATGCTCACGATAAGCCTGCCCCGGCTGGATCGCGCCACCCGTTCCACCAAATGGGCCACGGCGCTGCAACAGGCAGGCCACTTCATTGAAATCCCCACCATCGGACGCCGGCAACTGCCCCAATGGATCCAGCAGCGCATGGCGCGGCAAGGCCAGCGCCTTGAGCCGGAATGCCTGGAATGGATGTCGGACAAGGTCGAGGGCAATCTGCTCGCCGCCCATCAAGAAATCCTGAAGCTGGGGCTGCTCTACCCTGAGGGGCCCATTGATTCCGACGAGGTCAGGCAGGCGGTGCTCAATGTGGCCCGCTATGATGTGTTCGGATTGCGCGATGCCATGCTGTCGGGTCAGGCCGACCGGGCCTTGCGCATACTCGCCGGCCTGCGCGCCGAGGGCGAAGGGCTGCCGCTGGTGCTGTGGGCGGTGGGCGACGAAATCCGTCTGTTGGCCAGGCTGGCCGCCATTCAAGCCGAAGGGCGCGACTTGGCCGGCGCCATGCGCCAGCAGAGGGTGTTCGGCCCGCGTGAGCAACTACTGCGGCAGGCGCTACGCCGTCTACCGGCGGGGCTTTGGCCCATTGCGGTGCAGCATGCCCATGATGTCGATCGCATCATCAAAGGGCTGGCCGCAGTCGGCCGGCTCGACGACCCCTGGGAAGAGCTGGCCCGCTTGGTGCTGCGCGTCGCCACACCGCGAGCAGCCAAGGCCAACTGACGCCGTCGGCGCCAAGTCCCATTACAATGGACGCATCGCCTTTTCGAATGTGGGCCGCCGGTTGGCGACGCCCGCTTTTTCTTACAGAGTTGCAATATGAACAGTCCTGGCTCCAACGACACCCAGACATTCTCAGAGTCTGCACACGACGCGGCGCTCGAGCTTGGCCAACGCGCACGCGCGGCTTCGCGTCTGATGATGAGCGCCCCAGATTCCGCCAAAGCCATCGCCCTTCGCGCCATGGCGGAACGCCTGCGGGCGGACAAGCAGGCGCTTCAAGCCGCCAACGCCAAAGATCTTGACGCCGCACGCAGTAATAATCTTTCCGCCGCGCTGCTCGACCGCCTCACTCTGTCCGACAAGGCGCTGGAGACCATGGCGGCGGGGTTGCTGCAGATCGCCGCCATGCCAGACCCGGTCGGCATCCAGTCCACCTCCGTCATCCGGCCGAACGGCATGCGGGTGGGCCAAATGCGCGTTCCCCTTGGCGTCATCGGCATCATCTACGAATCGCGGCCCAACGTCACAATCGACGCCGCGGCCTTATGCTTGAAGTCGGGCAATGCCACTATATTGAGAGGCGGCAGCGAAGCCTTCCATTCAAACCAGGCCTTGGGTGAAATCATCCGGGCCGGCTTGGCCGACGCGGGCCTGCCCCAGGACGCGGTGCAAGTGGCCAACACCACTGACCGGGGCCTGGTCGGAGAGCTCATCACCCTCACTGACCACATAGACGTCATTATTCCGCGCGGAGGCAAAGGCCTCATCGCCAGGCTGGCCGCCGAAGCCAAGGTACCCTTGCTCAAGCATCTTGACGGCAACTGCCACGTGTATATCGACGCAGCGGCCGACCTGGACAAGGCGCACGATATTTCGGTCAACGCAAAAACCTATCGCTTCGGCATTTGCGGCGCCATGGAAACCCTGCTCGTGCATCGCGATGTCGCAGGCGCCCTTCTGCCCAGGCTGGCTGCCACCTTGCGCGACAAAGGCGTCGAGCTGCGCGGCTGCGAGCAGACCCAGGCATTGCTCAGCGACGTGGTCACCGCCACCGACGAAGACTGGGAGACAGAATATCTCGAACCCATCCTGGCCATCCGGATCGTCGATAGCCTCGACCAGGCTATCGAGCACATTACACGCTACAGCTCCGGCCACACCGAATCCATTGTCACCGAGAACCTGGCCGCAGCCACGCGCTTTCAGCGCGATGTCGACTCCAGCTCGGTTTATATCAATCTGCCCACCTGCTTCGCCGATGGGTTTGAATATGGGCTGGGCGCTGAAATCGGCATTTCAACCAACCGGCTGCATGCGCGCGGCCCGGTGGGCCTTGAAGGCCTTACCACCTACAAGTGGGTACTAACCGGCAACGGGCAGTTGCGCGGCTGATCTCATGCTCTGGATCAAGTCGTTTCATCTGCTTTTCGTGATTTCGTGGTTCGCGGGCCTGTTCTATCTGCCTCGCATCTACGTCAATCTGGCGCAAACCGCCGAGCCCGCCGTGCAGCAGCAACTGCTGGGCATGGCGCGCCGGCTGTATCGTTTCATGACCATATTGGCCATCCCGGCCCTGGTGTTGGGATTATGGCTGTACTTGGGTTATGGCCTTGGCATGGGCCAGGGCTGGATGCACGCCAAGCTGCTGTGCGTGGGGTTGCTGCTCGGCTATCACCACGCCTGCGGCCGGCTGTTGAAAAAATTCGAGGCTGGGCGCAATACGCGCAGCCATCGCTTCTATCGCTGGTTCAACGAAGCCCCGGTGCTCCTGCTGCTGGCTGTTCTGGTTTTGGTCATCGTACGGCCGTTCTAGTGTAGTGTTGCGCCGCTCTCACCCGCTTAATCCAGGCACTGCCTGACACATTCATGACCGACTCGAAAAACTCCGGCAAGACACTGACCCTGAAAAAGAAGCCTCTTGCTCCTTCAACGCCCGAAGCAACCAGGCGCAAGCGGTCAGGAGGGCGCGCGCGCAATGTGGCCCAGCGCGAGATCGAAAGCCAAAAACGCGTCGCTTCCCCACCTGCTGACATCCAGCGGTCACCGATAGCCGCCACCAGCGTACAGCACGCCGAAGAGCCTTCATCGGCTTCCGAACAGGGCGCCGAAATTCGCAGGGTTCAGACACGTCCCCGCAGCGAGCGCCGGCCGGCCGGCCAGGGAGCCCGCCGCTCCGAACTCTTCGCCGTGTTCACACCTTGTCCGCACGGGCTCGAAGAAGCCCTGTCGCTCGAATTGCAGGCCCTGGGTTTCGAGGATGCCGTTGCAGACCGCGCCGGCTGCCGGCTGACAACCGACTGGACAGGCATCCAGCGCGTGAATCTGTATTCGCGCTTGGCCACGCGCGTGCTGGTCCAGGTTTCGCAGGCCCCTATCCGGCACGAGGACGACATCCTGGAGCTTGCGCGCAACACTGAATGGGAACGATGGTTCGGCGCTGAACAAACCTTGCGCGTGGACACTTCCGCCATACGCAGCCCCATGAAAAGCCTGCAGTATTGCAACCTGCGCGCCAAGGATGGAATCTGCGACAGGCTGCGCATGCGCGAGGGCAGCCGACCCGACATTGACACGGTTCGTCCCGACGCCCGCGTTCATCTCTTCCTTACCGAAGATACCGCCACGCTTTACCTGGATACCACCGGAGAATCGCTTTTCAAGCGAGGATGGCGCCTGAACAAAGGAGAAGCACCCATACGCGAAAACCTGGCAGCCGGACTCTTGGCACTGTCTGATTGGGACCCCACCGAGGCCCTGCTTGACCCATTCTGCGGCAGCGGCACCATTTTGATTGAAGCGGCCTGGATCGCCCTGGGCGTGCCCGCCGGCATCTGGAGGCCGTTCGGTTTCGAAAGACTGCGCAATCACGATGAGCGCCATTGGCGCGACCTGAAAGACGACGCCCGCAGCCGTATCGCAACCCGGCTGGAAGCGCCCCTGGTGGGCGTAGACCTGGACCCTGCCGCCATCGACGCCGCCAGGCAAAACGCCGAACGCGCCTGGCTGACCCCGGATACCATCCGGTTCGAAGTTGGCGATGCTCGAACAGTGCAGCCGCCCGCCGCCCACGGCTGGATCGTTACCAACCCCCCTTACGGAGAGCGTCTGCCCAATGAAGAGCCCGAGATCTGGCTCGAATGGTCCCAGAACCTGAAACGTAACTATAGCGGTTGGCAGGTGCACGTGATATCAAGCGATCTGGATCTTCCACAGCGCATTCGATTGAAGCCGTTGCGTCGCCGGCCACTGCACAATGGCCCCTTGGACTGCCGCCTGTTCAGCTTCGAAATGGTCGAAGCGGGCTATCGCAGAGCTCCGGCACGCGGGGATTTAGAGTAAAAGCAACACTCTTGTCGCACCGCAGCATAAAAACTTGCTTTGGCCTAGGGAAAACCCTATAATAGGGATAACCCTGAACGAAACGTTCATTTCATGTAGAGAGGCCAATCATGATCCACCTGAATAGCGACATCCGTCTTACCGATGAACTCGAACGCCAATTGATGCAAGAGGCGATCGAAGAGCAGCTGCGCTTCAAGCCCGGCAAGGCTCTCAAGAATCTGTTTGTCAAACTGAATTCCTCGAAGAAAGCAGCCGGCATCCAGGTTCAGCAGCGCAACGCCGAATCGGCCGCTTAAGCGCCGCTTCCTGCCAGGCCGCACAATGCTGCGGCCCCATCGGCCAAGTTTGCCGATCTTGAAAAAGCCGCTGACGCGGCTTTTTTGCTTTATGCGGGATAATACGGGGTTCCCGTCGCTGTTTTCGCGCATAAACCCCTTTTCGCTCGACATTCCAGCATGCCTCACACCACTTTCCTTCCCGGCACGGGCCATACCGCTGCTGTCCCCAGCCGCTGGCGTCTCTTTGCAAGCATGATGTACGAAGGAGTCCTGCTGTTCGCCGTGGTGTTCCTGGCGGGCTACCTCCTGGATACCCTTACACAGAGCCGCAGCGGGCTCACGTTGCGGGGCCTTAGGCAAGGCGTACTGTTTCTGGCCATCGGCGCGTACTTCATCATGTGCTGGCGCTACAGTGGACAAACCTTGCCCATGAAAACCTGGAACATCCGCCTTGTCGACCAAAACGGACATACTCCGACGCTGAAGCGGCTGATGCTGCGCTATGTGTTGCTTTGGCCGATTCCGTTGCTGGCCGCCCTCTTGGTGCAAGGCGCCTCCCATCTTACGGGCTATCGCTCCACCGACTTGCTGATCGTGTTCACCCCCTTCACCATCTTTTTCTGGACCTGGATCGACCCTGACCGACAGTTCCTGCATGACCGTCTGCTAGGTACCCGCCTCATCCATACCGACGCCAAAACAGGCAAATAACCAACCAAGCCAAGGCGGTATAAACCCTAGGACCGACACTTTCTGAAACGCGGGGGATTGCACAGAACCCGCTTGTCGTTCATGCTTGCAAGGTGTCGGACATCCACGCCATCATCTGCCAAGCTGATTCCCACGAAAATGAACGATCAATATGCGGAGCTGTACTCGTCTTATCAGTGGCTTGTTCCTTCTCAATTTAATATCGCCCAGGCGTGCCTGCACCGCTGGGCTGAAAATTCGCATGAAGGTCGGCGCACCGCCATCTATACCGAAGACGAGCTTGGCAATGTAGATGCCTGGTCGTTTTCCCGCTTGTCCGAAACCAGCAACAGGCTGGCCAACGGGCTGCTGCGCATGGGTGTGCAGCCTGGCGACCGAGTTGGCATCGCCATGGGACAACGGCCTGAAACGGTAGCGAGCTTCATGGCCATATTCAGCGTGGGGGCCGTGGCCACGCCGCTTCCAAGCTCGCTTGAAGCCCGGGGCATCGAGGCTTGCATGCGAGACGCCGAAGCCCGGGTGGCCCTGGTCGACACCATAGCGGGTCCCGATTTACTGCAGGCCCATCTCAATTACCCCGAACTATCTCAGATAGTGGGCCTGGGGTTCCAGCACGACAATATCATTCCGTGGCGCACGCTGCTGGCACGGCAACCCGACTCATTCAAGCCGCTGCCTCTAAGCGCATCGCGGCCCGCACTGCTGCTCTACGGTTCTTCAGGAAGCAACACATCGCGGGGCGTTTTGCTTTCACATGGCGCCCTTATCGGCAGTTTGCCGGGTTTTGTGGCTTCCCAAAACTGGTTTCCCGCCATGGCGGGCGCGTTCTGGAGCCCGGTCGACTGGATGTCGGCCGCCGGCCTGATGTCCGCACTGCTTCCCGCCTTGTATTTTGGGTGCCCTGTTGTAGCCGCGCTCGGGCGCTTCTCGGGCTTGCGGGCGTTCGAGATTCTCAACCGCTACAGCGTCACCCACGCCTATTTTTCGGCGGCGCAATTAACGCAGATGATCGACGACACCAGTCTTTCCGCCCCCCCCGCCACGCCGCCGCGCGCCATCGCCTTTGACGGCGCAGGCAATGACAACCAAACCTTGTATCGATGGTGTGAACAGCATTTGGGCAAGGCGCCCAACATCGTGCTGGGCGTTGCCGAAGCACAGCTTATCGTGGGCAACAGCCAAAACAAATGGCCCGCCATGGCCGGCAGTATTGGGCGGCCGTATCCCGGTCATCTGGTTACCGTACTCGACTCAAAAGGCCTGCCTTGCCCCGCCGAGGTTGCCGGCGAGCTCGCTGTCAACCGCTACGACATCAACGGGCATCCCGATCCAGCATTGTTTCAGGGCTACTGGAAAGACCCGGCCGCCACGCAGGCTCGCTTTGCCGGCGACTGGTGGCTAACCGGCATAAAGGCCAAGGTCGACAGGCTTGGAAACTTCTGGCGCGTACCTTCGGAAGCAGCCGCTATACAATCCCCTGTGTAGAACATTCTTCTCTTGGGGTTTGTATGGCCATTTATGAGTTCAATGGGCTGGCTCCCATTATCGACAACGACACGTTTATTTTCGAAAGCGCCGACATCATCGGGCATGTCGTGCTGGAAGCGGGCGTCAGTATCTGGTCCAACGTCAGCATACGCGGCGATAACGCCGTCATCAAGATCGGCCGCAACAGCAATATCCAGGAAAGCAGCGTACTGCACGTTGATACCGGCGTGCCGCTCACTATCGGAGCAGACGTGACCGTCGGCCATCAGGCCATGCTGCACGGCTGTACCATCGACGACGGCGCCCTCATCGGCATGCAAGCCATCGTCCTGAATAACGCCCATATCGGCCGCAATTGCCTCATTGGGGCCGGCGCCATCATTCCCGAGGGCAGGCAGATTCCGGATAACTCATTGGTGGTGGGCGTGGGCAAGGTGATACGCGAGCTCACTGAAGACGAAATCCGCTCCATGCACGAAAACACCCAGTCCTACGTGCTGCGAGCGCGTGAATACCGGGACGGGCTTAAAAAGCTTTCCGACTAAAATCAGCCCATGAGCGATTTACTCAAAAAATACCTTTTCGAAGATCACAGCGTGCGCGCACAAGCCGTCAAGCTCGGCGATTCCTGGCGCACGGGCCTGGCACATCAAAGCTTTCCGCCCTGCGTGCAAAAATTGCTGGGCGAGCTTACCGCCGCGGCCGTGCTGCTGGCCACCAACATCAAGTTCGATGGTTCATTGGTATTGCAATTGCAAGGCGATGGTCCCATCTCGCTTATCGTCGTTGAATGCACTTCCGATCTAAGCATCCGCGCCACAGCCAGCTTGCGTGAGGGGCTTGCCGTACCCCGGGACGGCAACCTGCAAAGCCTGCTGAACAGCCAGGGACAGGGCCGCTTCATCGTCGTGCTCGACCCACAACGAAAAAATGCCGACATGCAGCCGTATCAGGGCGTGGTGCCCCTGGAAGGCGACAGCGTGGCGCAGGTGCTTGAACACTATATGCGCAATTCCGAACAGCTCGACACACGCCTTTGGCTCAGTGCCGACAGCGACCAGGCCGCAGGCCTGTTGTTGCAGCGCATGCCCGGGCAAGGCGGCTCCAAGCCCGCCATCGACTCGCCCCACGACACCTGGGAACGCGCCATCGCTCTGGCCGGCACGCTAGAGCCTGCCGAACTGCTGCACCTTGATACCGACACGCTCATACACCGCTTGTTCTGGGAAGAAACGCTGCTGTCCTTTGACCCGCAGGCGGTACGCTGGCACTGTCCGTGCACCCGCGAGCGAGTGGCCAACATGCTGCGCATGCTGGGCCGTGAAGAAATCGAAGACATCCTGTCGCAGCAAGACCGAATCAATGTCTCGTGTAATTTTTGCGGCAAACCCTATCGGTTCGACGCCATCGACTGCGCCCGCTTATTCACTGAGCCCCAAGACGCGCCCCCTACCGACGCCGGCTCCATCCACTAAGAAGCAGATACTTGCGGCGCCGGCCATCAGGCTGCGCAACGCTGGCACAGCGGGCAAGTAAGTCACGCGCACTTTCCACAATCGACGCCTGGCTGCCACGGGCACATACTGGTGCATGCCTACGCTCAGCCGCCATGTGGCGCCAGGCCGCCAATGCGGCGCCAGCGCCATCGAGTTCACTCTGGTCGCCATACCAATGCTGCTTGTGGGTCTGGGCGCGGTCGAACTCAGCCGATGGTTCTTCGTGAAACAGGCCATAAGCCTTGCCCTGCTCGAAGCCGGCCGCGCCGGCATCACCGACCATGCGCGTCCCGCCACCATCGAACAAGCCTTCGAACAAGCCTTGCTGCCTCTGTTCCCACGCACTGGTACACAAACCTCCTTGCAGCGGCTTCAGAAAACGCTTGCACGCCGCCAAGAGGCAACCGGAGCTTCCGCCTGGCAAATCAGGATCGTGTCGCCCGACACTGCCGTCTTCCAGGATTTCGCATCTTCCCAAGCCGCCGTAGCCGGCGCAACGGGGCTCGCCGTCATCGACAACAACTATCAGGCCGAACAGCATCAAGGCTATTTGCAGCAAGGCTGGCTTGAAGGGCGGGGGCCTATATCAGGCGCCACCATCTTCGATGCCAACAGTCTGGTGCTGCATCTTAGCTATATGCACGAACCCCTGGTTCCCGGCATGCGGGCGCTTATGGGCGTGTTGGCTACGGGTTCACATAGGCATGCCCAAGCCGCGCTGGCGGGTGGCTATCTACCCATGCAGCAAACTCTACGATTGACCATGCAGTCTCATCCTGTAGCCTGGCCCAGGCACAGCAGCAAAGTAGTGCCGGCTGACGACACAGCGCCCACGCTCCCGGCAACGGCCCACAACCCTTCATGCCCAGGCTTATGGTGCGCCACCACAAACTCCTTGCCATCTTACTTGCCCAATGCACAAGAATCGCCCGGAAAAACCAATACGCCCGACGGCCCGGATGCTTTCAGCACAGCTGGCAAAGCCTCCGAAGCCGGCGGCAAGCCTGCCGCCACACCGGTGTCCGGTCCCAACGAAAACACGGTTCCACCCGACTACGATGCCGTCTGTGGAACCGTGCTGTGCTGTTTCGAGGGCTAGCGGCCGCCTTGCGAACCGGAAGGTCGCGAACGGGATACAGTGGGTTGCTTTTCGTTGGGCGCCAAAAGCTGAACGAATATCTCGCCGTCCTTGACCATGCCCATTTCGCCGCGCGCCCGCTCTTCAACCGCCTGCGTGCCCGATTTCAAGTCTTGCACCTCGGCCGCCAGCGCATTGTTTCGCGCGACCAGTGCATCATTGGTCTCGTTCTGTGCCGCGATCTGTTCCTGAAGCTCGTGCACCCGCATCCAGCCCCCTTTACCAAGCCACAACGGGTATTGGATGAATGCCGTCAACAGGACCAGAACAATCAGTAGCAGTCGCATGGTCGGTGGGGGCCAGTTAAAACAAACACGCCCGTAGCCGGGCGGCCTGGACTTTAACGCAGATTGTAGAAGGCGTCGCGGCCGGGATAGCTGGCGACGTCGGCAAGCTCTTCTTCGATACGCAGCAATTGATTATATTTTGCCATGCGATCAGAGCGCGACAACGAGCCGGTTTTGATCTGCATGGCATTGGTCGCCACGGCGATGTCGGCAATGGTGGAGTCTTCGGTTTCGCCCGAACGATGCGAGATAACCGCCGTGTAACCCGCACGCTTGGCCATTTCGATGGCCGCAAAGGTTTCGGTCAGGGTTCCGATCTGGTTGATCTTGATAAGGATGGAGTTGGCAATGCCCTGCTCGATGCCTTGTTTAAGAATGCGGGTGTTGGTGACGAACAGGTCGTCGCCCACCAATT